>NZ_JBHWWX010000048.1:0-28785 GCF_042730335.1 Rhodococcus sp. NPDC060084 | reverse complement strand
GCCCCGCCGGGCGTCGTCTCGTCAGGCGTCGTCTCGTCAGGCGTCGTCTCGTCAGGCGTCGTCTTGTCAGGAGGGACGCAGTCCCTGCCGTCGGCCGAACAGGAACGCGTAGACGAGTGCGCCGAGCGCACCGCCGATCAGCGGGAAGACGATGAACAACCACAGTTGCCCCAGCGCGCCGTTCTGATAGAACGCGACGGCAAGGCTGCGGGCGGGATTCACCGACGTGTTGTCGATCGGGATCGAGATCAGGTGGATCACCGCGAGCGTGAACCCGATGGCGATTCCGGCGATCGGCACGTCGGCGATTCGGTCGGTGCTCGAGAGCACCACGAACACGAGCAGCGCGGTCAGGAGTATCTCGACGGCCATCGCGGCCCCGATCCCGTACCCGTTTTCGAGGACGCCGCCGAGCGGCCCCCGGATCGCGGACGGACTGTGGGCGCCCCAACCGTTCGCACCGAGACCGTCCGCCGCACGGTTGTACGACGGGAGCGACGAGGCGATCGCGTAGATCGTCACACCCGCCACCAGACCACCGATGATCTGGGCAATCCAGTAGCCCACCGCGCGTACGGCAGTGACCTGGCCGACGATGAGATGGCCGAGTGTCACCGCCGGGTTCACGTGACAGCCCGAAATCGGGCCGATGGTGTAGACGAGGAACAGCAGCGTCAGGCCGAAGGCCAGCGCGACGCCGAGTTGCCCCACGTAATCACCCGCGAAGACAGCAGTTCCGACCGCCGAGAACACCAGCACGAACGTGCCGATGGCCTCGGCCGCGCACCGTCGGAGATCGGAATAGTCCGTGGGGTCCGCGACTTCCTGCGCCGTTTCGTGTTCGGCTCTGCCGACCGGGCGATCCGGTTCACGGACCCCATAATCCGGTTCTCCGGCAGTTCTCTGCGCGGGATCGGGTAACGGTTCACGGGCAGGGTCGCGTTCGGGTTCCATGAGTTCCCCTCGGAGGTCGTGGTCCCGCACATCCGCCGGACCTACCTACACCGGACACCATCGAATCGTCTTGCCGCAGCGTCGTTCGCTCGTGAGCACACTACGCAAGTCGCGTCACCTCCACAACGACTTCCTGCGCCGCGGCGCTTCCGCCCATGTAAATACCTTTGAGTGGCGGGACGTCTCCGTAATCGCGGCCGATTCCCACCGATACGTGTTGCTCGCCCACGAATCTCGCGTTGGTCGGGTCGTATCCCCACCATCCTCCGGTCCAGGCCTGAATCCACGCGTGGGATTGACCTTCGACGGTCTTGCCGATCTCCGCGTCCGCAACCGGATGGAGATACCCGGAGACGTACTGTGCGGGAATCCCCATGGCCCGCAACAGCAAAAGGGTCAAATGGGCATAATCCTGACAAACACCCTGCCGTTCCTCGTACGCCTGGATTGCGGAGGTGTGCACGCCGGTCGTTCCCGGGACGTAATCCATCTGTTCGTGCACCCATTGCGCCGCCGCGACCACCGCGTCGACAGGATCGAGCCCCTTTGCGAGGTCACGCGCCGTTTTGGCGAGCGACTTGTCCGCGGGAACGTAGCGGCTCGGCAACAGCAATTCGTCGTATCGGTCCCTGGTGTCGGGTTCGCGGATCACGTCCCACCCCGCGGGTTCCTCCAGCGGATCGAGCGAATCCGTTTCCACAACAGACAAACCGGTCACTTCGAGCGAAGTGTGCGGCGCATGGAGATCGAACGCAGTCACGCCGCTTCCCCAGTAGTCCGTGTACCGATAGGACCGCGTCGCGGGAGTCGTCTCGACGCGGCTGAGAATCACCGTCTGACGGTTGTCGGACCGCGGCGTCAGACGCGCCTCGTTGTACGACGCCGTGACCGGCCCCGCGTACTCGTAGCCGGTCTTGTGGACCACGCGCATACGCCAGCTCACAGTTCTCCCTCCAGAAGCATGTCGTCTTCACCGTCGTTGCGAGCGGAACTCCACGCCACCCAGGGCGCCGCATGGAAGTACTGGAGTGCGATCGCCTCACCGACCTGCCGGCACATCTCCTGCAGCGCGACAAGCCGTTCGGCGAGTTCCTCGAGAAGTACCCCGGGGCGGATGAACTCGAGTTCGCTGCGGGCACGTCCGAGCAACCGCTGCGCTTCGTTGCGCGCACCGAACCGGTAGTCGGTCTGGTCGTCGAGTTCGGTGAGGCACTGCTCGGCCTGCCGGATGGCAGAAAACACCGAACGCGGAAAAAGCCTGTCCAGCATCATGAATTCGACGATGCGCCCCGCGTCGAGTGCACCGCGATAGGTGCGCAGGTAGGTGTCGTAACCGCCCGCCGACCGCAACACCGTCGCCCAGGTCGGCGACGTGGGACGGTCGCCGGCGCGGGACAGCAGCAGTCGCACGATCATGTCCACGCGTTCGATGGAGCGGCCGAGCAACAGGAACCGGTACCCGTCGTCACGACACAACGTGCTGTCGGCCAGGCCCGCGAACATCGCGCCGCGGTCTTCGACGTATCGGAAGAACTCGTGGGGCCCCAGTCGTTTCGCCGCCCGTTCCCGCTCGGCGAGGGCGTTGTAGGTGGTGTTGAGGCACTCCCACATCTCGGTGGAGGTGACTTCGCGCGCGCCGCGCGCATTCTCACGCGCGTGCGAGATGGTGTCGAGGATCGATCCCGCGCCGTCCCGCCCGAACGCGACGATATCGATGACGGTCTGCACGTCGAGTTCACCGTCGGGCGCGCTGAACCCGAGCACCCGCAACAGCTGACGGCACGTGCGGTCGGGGTCCACCGTCGAATCTTCGAGCAGTTGGTGGACCGCGACATCCATGATGCGCGCCGTGTCGTCGGCTCGCTCGACGTAACGTCCGATCCAGAACAGCGACTCCGCATTTCGTGCGAGCATCAGCAGTCCCCCTCATCGTGTTGCTGTTGCTGTTGCTGTTGCTGTTGCTGTTGTTGCTGCTGCTCGGTGGTCAATTCCGGCCCCCGGTCGGGTTGTTTGACCTCGGCCCGCTCCTCGACGAACCCCTCCCCGCCCAGTTCGCTCTCGGTATCCGAACTCCGGCTGGCGAGAACCCAGGTGTCCTTGCTTCCACCGCCTTGGCTGGAGTTGACCACCAGCGACCCCTCGGGCAGCGCGACACGCGTCAATCCGCCCGGAAGAATCCAGATGTCCTCACCATCGTTGACCGCGAACGGACGCAGGTCGGCGTGGCGGGGAGCCAATGTGTCACCGGCCCTGGTCGGGACGGTGGACAACTGCACGACCGGCTGAGCGATCCAGGCGCGGGGGTTCGCCCGGATCTTGCGGGCCATGGTCTTCAGTTCGGTGGCCGAGGCGTCGGGCCCGAACACGATGCCGTATCCACCCGAGCCTTCCACCGGCTTGATGACGAGTTCGTCGATCCGGTCGAGAACCTCTTCCCGTTCTTCGTCGAGCCAGCAACGCAGCGTGTCGACGTTGGGCAGGAGGGGCTTTTCACCGAGGTAGTAGTCGATGATGTCCGGTACGTACGTGTAGACGAGTTTGTCGTCTCCGACGCCGTTGCCGACCGCGCTCGAGATGACCACGTTGCCTGCTCGTGCCGCATTGAGCAGACCGGCGACCCCGAGCACCGAATCGGGGCGGAACTGGAGCGGATCGAGGAAATCGTCGTCGATGCGGCGGTAGATGACATCGACCTGCTGCTCACCTTCCGTGGTGCGCATGTAGACGATGTTGTCCCGGCAGAACAGGTCACGCCCCTCGACGAGTTCGACGCCCATCTGCCGTGCCAGGAGCGAGTGCTCGAAGTACGCCGCGTTCGCCAGACCCGGAGTGAGAACGACCACCGTGGGGTCGGCAGCGTTCGGCGCAGCCGCCGCTCGGAGCGCTCGCAACAGGTGCAGTGCGTAGTCACCGACGGGACGCACCTTGTGCTGGACGAACAGGTCGGGAGCGACGCGAGCCATGACGCGCCGGTTCTCCATGACGTACGACACACCGGACGGTGAGCGGAGGTTGTCCTCGAGTACCCGGAAGGTGCCTTTCTCGTCGCGGATCAGGTCGATTCCGGCAACGTGGATGCGCACTCCGTTCGGCGGGACGATGCCCGCGGCCTGCCGGTGGAAGTGGTCACACGAGGTGACGAGCCGCTTCGGAATGACGCGGTCCCGCAGGATGCTCTGCTCGCCGTAGATGTCGGCGAGGAACAACTCGAGCGCCCGCACCCGCTGCCGGATGCCTTTCTCGAGCCGGTTCCACTCGGCGGCAGCGATCAGGCGCGGCACCATGTCCAGCGGAAAGGGCCTCTCCTGGCCCGACAGCGAGAAGGTCACACCCTGGTCGGTGAACGCCCGGCCCACCGCGTCGGTGCGCGCGGCGAGATCCTCGGGTCCCTTCGACTCGAGGATCTGATGCAGGCGGCGATACGGCGCCCGGACCTTGCCGTCCGCGTCGAACATCTCGTCGTACGCCAGGCGATCGGGATTTCTCGCGTAACCGTCGAAAACGTCGGGGTTTTTCCTGCGGTGCCTGGCCGGGGACGCGCCCGGCGCAGTAGGGGTACGGCGACTCATGCCGGAATCGTTCTATATGGGAGGGCGTTGTGCACAATCCGACATCGAACTGTCTCGCCGGGGAAACACAGCGGACATCACGCTCGCGCCGGTTTGGGCTTTGCCTGCCTTCTTGGTATCGTTGCCTGTCGGTGCCTAGTGCATCCAGAGCTTTCCAACCAGCTACCAGCAACACGACAGGATTCTACGCGTGGCCAACATCAAGTCCCAGGTGAAGCGAATTCGCACCAACGAGCGCAACCGGCTCCGGAACCAGTCGGTGAAGTCGGCGCTCCGTACCGCGATCCGCTCCTTCCGCGAGGCCGCGGCCGCTGGCGACAAGGACAAGGCCACCGAGCTTCTCGTCGCCACCAGCCGCAAGCTCGACAAGGCAGCCAGCGCGGGTGTCATCCACCCCAACCAGGCTGCAAACAAGAAGTCT
This sequence comes from Rhodococcus sp. NPDC060084, assembly GCF_042730335.1. Taxonomy (NCBI): domain Bacteria; kingdom Bacillati; phylum Actinomycetota; class Actinomycetes; order Mycobacteriales; family Nocardiaceae; genus Rhodococcus; species Rhodococcus sp. NPDC060084. The sequence goes on along the minus strand of NZ_JBHWWX010000048.1, from coordinate 23,841 downwards.
GCACTGGCCAAGCTCGCCAACTCGCTCTGAACGTAGTTCCGAGGTAGTAGACGCGAGCTCTGCTTCCGAAGGCCGCTCCCCACACCGGGGAGCGGCCTTCGTTGTCTTCCGAGGATCCCGCACCGGTGGCGGCCCGGCCGGAACCGGGCTCGCCCGGTATCAGCCGGCGAGCTGGGCCACGGTACGTACGGCGTACTCGAGTGCGTAGTCGGGGTCGGCGGCCGCACCCTTGACGTCGGCGTTGAGCGCGGCCACCACGCCGAGCGCCGTGCCGATCGAGGCGGGCGCCCAGGCTCGGGCCTGTGCCTGCACCTTCTTGACCTTCCACGGGGGCATTCCGAGACCGGACGCGAGGGCGAACGGGTCGCCGCGACCGGCCGAACCGACCCGCGCGATGGTATGCACCGCGTCGGCGAGCGCGTCGGCGAGCAGGACATGCGCAACCCCACGGTGCATCGCCCACCGCAGCGCCTCGAGAGCACCGGCCGTATCGCCCGTGACAGCCTTCTCGGCGACATCGAAACCCGTGATCTCCGCCTTGCCGGAGTAGTAGCGCCGCACCGCCGCGGCGTCGATCTTGCCGCCCGTGTCCGCCACCAGCTGACTGCACGCTGCGGCCAATTCCCGCAGATCGGATCCGACGGATTCGATGACCAACTGCTCGACGTCGGACGCGACCCGTACGTCGACCGCCTGGAACTCCTTGTGGACGAAGGCGCGTACCCACGCCGCGCGGTCTCCGGCCTTCGCGGGCGCCGCACAGTCGTGCTCCACCGCACCGCACGAACGCAGACCACCGACCATCGCCTTGGCGCGTCCCCCGCCGTTGTGAACGACGACGAGTGTGACGCCGTCGGGCACGGCGCCCGCGGCGTCGAGGATCAGCGCTGCGGCATCCTTGCCGGCCTCGCCCGCGGACTCGAGGATCACGACCCGGTCCTCGGCGAACAGCGACGGGCTCAGCAACTCGGCAAGTTCGGGAGGTGACGCGTCGCCGGCACGCAACCGCGTCACCGGAAGATCGGTGCCGGCCCCGCTCCGGGCACGCACGGCGGCGACGATCTTCGCAATTGCACGATCGATCAGGAGTTCCTCGTCGCCGAGGAGCAGATGCAAAGGAGAATCGCTCACGGCTCGATGGTGTCACGGCGGTCCGACACCACGGCCAAGGCCCCCGACCCCGCGCGCACCACCGCGACATCGCCGTGCCGGTCGGTGCTGAGCACCCGGGTACCGAGCCTGCGCAGCACGTCGACCGTCTGTGGATGCGGATGGCCGAACGGGTTGTCGCGGCCGGCGCTGATCACCGCGACACGGGGACGCACCGCCGCGAAGAACCGGGCCGGAGTGGTACGCGAGCCGTGGTGCGGCACCTTGAGCACGTCGGCCCGCACGTCGACACCGGCGCGCACCAGCGCGTCGAGGGCCGCCTCCTCCGCGTCGCCCGGCAGCAGAATCCGCCCGACCGGGGTGTCGGCGACCAGCACGAGCGAGAGGTCGTTCTCCGATGCGTAACCCGGTCCCGCGGGAGCGACGACCCGGATTGTCGTCGCACCCGAGACGAGGACCTCGCCGGGATCGGCCTCCCGCATCGGGACTGCGTGCTGTGCGAGGAGATGACCCAGCTCGGCGCCCCCGTCACGGGCTGCGGCGCCCGGACCCACCACCACCGCGCCCACGTCGCGTCCCCGGAGGACACCGGTCACACCCCCGGTGTGGTCCGCGTGCAGGTGCGACACGACGAGCATCGACACCGTGCGGATCCGGAGTTTGCGCAGACAGCGGTCCACGGGTCCGGGCTCGGTCCCCGCGTCGACGACCACCGCCCCTCCCCCGTCCGTCGCGACGATCAGCGCATCGCCCTGGCCCACATCGCAGGCAACGAACACCCACCCCGCGCCCGGCCACGCGGGTTCGAGCAACCGGACCGGTATCCACACCGCCGCCACGGACAGCAGCGCCACTCCGGTGGCGAGCCGGACCCGCCGGTTCCGCGCCGCCGTCCAGGCCAGAACTGCGACGGCACCGGCGGTCACGGCTCCTGCCATCCCGTCCGGAACGGCTACCTCGGCGGACGGCACCGCGGAGGATCGATCTGCGACACCGAGCATCCACCACAGCAACGGCGCAGCGCCGCGCGCGAGCAACTCCCCGGCCGCAGGATGAACCGTCGCGGCCACGGCGACTCCCGATCCGAGCATCGTCAGTGGCGCCACGACCGGAGTGACCAGGATGTTCGCCGCGACGGCGACGAGACTGACGGTGCCGGTCGCGGCGGCGACGATCGGAGCGGTGACCGCGAACGCGGTCGTCGACACCGCCGTGACCTCGGCCATCGCCCGCGGCCACCCGTGTGCACATAGCCGCTCGACCGCGACGGGCGCGAGCACGACGAGGCCCCCGGTCGCCGAGACCGACAGCGCGAAACCGATATCGACGGCGAGATCGGGCACCACCAGGAGCAACACACCCACCGCCGCACACAAGGCGGGAAGTGCTCGGCGTTCGCGGCCCGAGACGAGCGCGAGCAATGCGATCGCGCCCATCGCTGCCGCCCGCACCACGCTGGGCGACGGCCGGACCACGATCACGAACGCGACGAGAGCCACCGCCGCCAAGGCCGTCCCGGTGCGTGGACCGAGTCCCGCCGCACGCACGAGAAGCAGAACCGCACCGAGCACGATGCTCACATTGGCCCCGGACACAGCAGTCAGGTGGGTCAGTCCGGCAACGCGGAAGTCGGCACGCACCTCGTCCGGCAGCGCCGACGTATCGCCGACGACGAGGCCCGGCAGCAATCCGGCCTGTTCGGGCGACAGCGCGCGTCGGCACGCGTCGGCGAGTCGGTCCCGCACCCCACCGGCCCACGTGTGCCAGGCCGGCGGGGGCGCGACGGCGCGCGGGTGCCCGTCGGCGCGGAGGACGGCAACGCTCGTCCCCGCCCCCTCGAATTCCGACACCCGGACACGCGCGGTAACGCGTTGTCCGGGAAGCAGATCCGACCACCCGTCCGCGGGCGCGAACACCACGACGGCGCCGCCCGTCGCCTGCGTGCCACCTGCGATCGTGGTGTGCCGCAGAACCGCCGGCAGACGAACCTGCGGCTCGCCGCCGAAGGTGGCGCGCCGCACGATCTTCGGATCGTCGGTCGGTTCGAAGGTCGCGCTCACCCATCGCCCGTCCGCCGCCGCCTGCGCCACCGGGTGTGTTTCGGCGAACCACATCCGCACCCCTGCAGCCGCACCGAAACCCACGACGACGGCGCAGACCGCGAGCACGACCGGCACCACCGCGTGCGTACGCCACCTGCCCGGGTCCCGGAGACGAACACCCACAACAAGAACGACAACGGAAATCGCACCCGTCACCAGCACAACGCTCGCCGACGAACCGAGATGCAATCCGGTCGCGGTCGCCACCCACGCGGCCGCGGCGCACGGCACGAGCCGTGCGTCCAGACGCGGAGTGTCGGTCATACGGTGACCAGTTCGCGCAACCGCGCGAGCCGGGCGGGGCCGATCCCGTCGACCTCTCCGAGTTGCTCGACGTCGGCGAACGGTCCGTTCGCCTGCCTGAACGCGACAATCGACGCGGCCGTCACCGGACCCACGCCGGGAAGCGAATCCAGGGTCGCCTCGTCCGCTGCGTTGAGGTCGATCTTCCCCTGCCCCGGCACCCGTCCGGCGTCGCCGTCCGGGCCGTCCCCACTCTGGGGGGCTGCGCCCGACACGCCGCTACCGTGCGGGATCGGCTGCGGCGGAGACAATCCCACGACGATCTGGTCTCCGTCCGCGACACGGCGCGCGAGGTTGAGCCCTACGAGGTCGGCTCCCGGTGCGACACCGCCTGCGGCGTCGAGCGCGTCGGCGACCCGCGCGCCGGGCGCGGTCGTCACGAGCCCGGGCCGGTGGACAAGACCCACCACACTCACGACAAGGTCGGCCGGTAGGTTCTCGGGCTCCGGCACGGGCGGCGGGACAGGCGCGGTCGCGACCACACTGTCCACCGAAGGCAACGGCGGCACCGGCTCCGGGACGGGCCGGTCGCGCCACACGACCCCGAGGGCGATGACCACCGCGAGCACAGCGACGCCGGCGAGAGCAACGCTTCCGCGGTGCCCGGTTGCCCACCTCGCGGCAGCGATCCGCTCGGTCAGCCGCGACGGATACGGCTCCGGTTCTTCGTATTCTCCGGCCGTGCCGGCGACCTCGTCCGCCTCGCGCATCTCGGCGCCGACGCGACCCGCCGTTCGCGCGATCGCGCCCAGCCTGTTTCTCGCCAGGTCGCCGCCGTCAGTGCTCGCCATGGCGCGACGGTAACGCCGCGGCGGACCCGGAAAATCCGGCCGGCAGCAGGATGATCAGGGCTGGGGATGAACCGGGCACCTGGGGACGAACCCCCGTGCGCTCGGACCGGCGGGGTCAGGCGTGCGCGACGACGACGCCCACCGCACCCGGCCCCACGTGCGCGCCGAGGACCGCGTCGAGTTCGGTGACCGTGACCTCCGCCTCCGGAAGCCGCTCGGACAGTTGCTCGACGAGCTGACCGGCTCGCTCGGGTGCGTCACGGTGGTGCACCGCGACGAGTGCGCCCGGCCCGGCCTCCGCGACGACACCGTCCACGAGTTTGGCCATCGCTTTGGTCATGGTGCGGGTCTTCTCCCGCAGAACCAATTTTCCTTCGACGAGGTGCAGCACCGGTTTCATCGCGAGGGCGGTGCCCAGCAGCGCGGTCGCGGTGCCGATACGGCCCCCGCGGCGCAGATGATCGAGACGGTCGACGACGAGAAGGGTCCTGGCGGACGCGGCGACCTTCTCGGCCCGGTAGAACACCTGGTCGAGGTCCTCGCCTGCCCGCGCAGCCTTCGCCGCGTCGAGCGCCGCGAAACCCAAACCCATTGCCGTGTTGCGGGAATCGACGAGCCGAATCCGCTCGCCCAGCTCGTCGGCGGCGGAGCGCGCGGCGTCCCAGGTTCCGGACAGCAATCGTGAGAGATGGACTGCCACCACACCGTCGCCGTCGCTGTCGGCGAGCGCCGACGCGTACGCCTCGGTCAGTTCCGCGGGCGAGGGGCCCGAGGTGGTCACCGTCGCAAGGCCGTCGGGGAGTGCGTCGACGCCCTCGCGAAGATCCTGTCCGTCCGCGATGACGTGCAACGGCACCACGCGGATGTCGTACCGATCCACCAGTTCCGGATCGAGACAACACGACGAATCGGTCACCACCACGACAGCCACGACGACTACCGTAAGCCGTCCGCGGCGGGTTGCGCATCCCGGTGCGCCATCCGGACAGCGTCCACGACAGCGGCGGCGACGCGGCGATGCGCTTCCCAGCCCCAGTGGATCCCGTCCGGATTCGCGTCGCCGGAATGGATGTCGTCGTGGACCGCCTCACCGAGATCGACGAGCGGAACGGCATTCCGCGATGCCCAACCGGTGATCGCGTGCACCGCGGGACGCCGGCCGCGGTGGACCGAGCGGTACTGCTCGCTGCGGTGCACCGACGGAAGTGTGCCGATGACCGGCAGGTCCGGGCGCACGTACGCCAGAGACTCCCGGATCATCTCGAGGTATTCGACGCTGATGCGCGGCGGCAGGGCGACAGGCCATCCCAGCGGGGAGAGCCGGGGCTGAAGCCACCCGTACGCGGTGCGGGCGACGCGGCGCAACGCCGGCGGACGCACGTACCGCAGTCCTTCCCGCAGGGCGGTGGGCAGCGGCGACGGGAGTGTGTCCATTCCTCCCACGCCGAGCACCACGGCGCCCGCACGCGGAATGGTCGCCCAGACGCGGGGGTCCTGCGTCAGCGCCCACCACGCGTCGCGGGAGGTCCACCCGATACGCGCCACGAGTTCCACATCCCAGCCCAGTTCGGCGGCGACGAGATTCGGCCAGATGCGCGGATCGTCGGCCGGTAGTCCGCCCTTGGGGCCGTAATAGCTCAGGGAGTCGGCGAGCACCAGCAGCGTCGGCCGCCGAGTCGCGGCACCTGCGTCGGTGTCCTCACCGGACACCGGCTCAGAGGACGTCATCGGGTGCCACCACAGCCGACGCGTTCCACACGTCGAGTCGCCAGGACGGCGTGTCACCGTAACCGCTCAACTGCACCCAGCCGGTGTTGCCGAGCCCTCCGAGCACCGGCCAGCGGTCCACGGGCAGGTCCAGCAGCGCTGCGGTGAGCGCCGCGATCAGCCCTCCGTGCGCCACCAGGACGATCGGCTCGTGACCCCACTGCTCGTGCTTGTCGAGCAGTTCCTCCACCAGGGGGACGCTGCGACGGGCGACATCCACGCGGCTTTCGCCCTCCGGCGGCGCCCAGGTCGCGTCGGCCCGCCAGGCACTGCGTGCGCCCGGACCGATCGCGTCGACGTCACTGTGGGTGAGGCCTTGCCACTGCCCGAGGTGGGTCTCACGCAGCCGCGCGTCGATCTCGACGGGAAGGCCCGCGCGGTCGGCGACGGCGACTGCGGTGTCGTACGCACGCCGCAGGTCCGACGAGACGACCGCGAACGGGTTCAGCGCAGCCATCGCGTCGGCGACGGCGGCGGCCTGTTTCCGGCCGAGGTCGGACAGTTCCGTGTCGAGTTGGCCTTGCATTCTCCGGGTCGCGTTGTACCCGGTCTGTCCGTGGCGCAGCAGAATCAGCCGGCGCACCCGCGGCTCGCTCACGCGTTGCCCGTGGGATCGACGTCGTCGGTCGCGGTACCGGTCTCACCGGGCGCCGTCTCGTCCGAGCCGGCCTCGACTGCCGAACGCGGGGTTCCGACGCCCTCGACGGGCACCGTCGGGCAGTCCTTCCACAGGCGCTCGAGCGCGTAGAAGTTGCGTTCCTCCTCGTGCTGGACATGCACCACCACGTCGACGTAGTCGAGAAGCGTCCATCGGCCTTCGCGGGTTCCCTCGCGGCGGACCGGCTTGTGACCGGCTTCGCGGAGCTTGTCCTCGATGTTGTCCACGATCGCGTTGACCTGGCGTTCGTTCGGCGCGGACGCGATGACGAAGCAGTCGGTGATCACCAACTGCTCCGACACGTCGAGCACCACGACATCGGTTGCCAGTTTCTCGTCGGCCGCCAGGGCCGCGACACGGGCCATCTCGATTGCTTCTGTCGATGCGCTCACTGCGTGCTCTTTCTCTCGGTACTGCTGTCGATGTAATGGTCGTCGGTGCCGGTGCTCGCGTCGGCGGTCGTGCTCTCGCTGTAGAGGCGGCGTTTGCTGATGTACTGCACCACTCCGTCCGGCACGAGGTACCAGACCGGCCGGTTCGCCCGGACCCGCTCCCGGCATTCGGTCGACGAGATCGCCAGGGCAGGGATCTCGATAAGGCTCACGGCCTCGTCCGGTAGGTCGACGAGGTGCGGCGCCAGATGTTCGGTGTGCAGGTCGTACCCGGGTCGCGAGACCCCGACGAAGCGGGCGAGACCGAACAGAGTCTGCCAATTCTGCCACGACAGGATCGACCCGAGCGCGTCCGCACCGGTGATGAAGTACAGCTCCGCACCCGGATACCTGTCGCGGAGGTCGCGCAGCGTGTCGACGGTGTACGTGGGCGTCCCCCGGTCGATGTCCACCCGGCTCACGGTGAATCGCGGGTTCGATGCCGTCGCGACCACCGTCATCAGGTACCGGTCCTCCGCGGGGCTGACGTCCCGTTTCGATTTCTGCCACGGCTGCCCGGTGGGGACGAAGATCACCTCGTCGAGACCGAAGCGTGCCGCGACCTCGCTGGCGGCAACGAGGTGGCCGTGGTGGATCGGGTCGAAGGTGCCGCCCATCACGCCCAGACGTCGCTGAGGCACTACGGGCCGCTCCGATGGCTGATGCACGATGGTTCAGCTTACGGGGTCACACCGGGAGCAGGCCCGCCACCACCGCGGCCAGCTGTTGCGCCGACCGGCACTCGTGCATCGTGATGACCTCCGCGTACGCGCGGGCCGCCGAATCTCCGGAGCCCCATTGGCCGCGCGGCTCGGGATTGAGCCAGTGAGCGTGCCGCGCGACACCGACGAGATGTTCGAGCACATCCAGGTTGGGATTGCGGTAGTTCGTCCGTGCGTCGCCGAGGATGAGCAGCGAACTCCGCCCGGTGAGGCTGTGGGCATGCCGCTCGGCGAAGGTCGCCAGCGCGTTGCCGTAGTCGGAGTGTCCGTCGTAAGTGATCAGGTCTGCCTCGCGCAGCATCCTCGACATCGCGTCACCGAGGTCGGCGCCCGACGAAAAGTAATGGGTCACTTCGTCGGTCGTGTCGATGAAGGCGAACACCCGCACCCGGGAGAACTGTTCGCGCAGCGCGTGCACGAGGAGCAGCGTGAAGTGCGAGAAACCGGACACCGAACCGGAGACGTCGCACAGCACGACCAGTTCCGGCCGGGCCGGTCGTGGCTTGCGGTTGATCAGGTCGATCGGCACGCCGCCGGTGGACATGGACTTTCGCAGTGTGCGGCGCAGGTCGATCGCGCCGGCACGAGACCGGCGACGACGGGCCGCGAGGCGGCTGGCGAGCAGACGCGCGAGGGGCATCACGCTGCGGCGGAGCGCGACCATGTCGGCATCGGAGGCACGGAGGAAGTCGACTTCCTCTGCCAACTTGGGCACACCGTACTTCTCGACGCGTTCGCGGCCGAGGTGTTCCGCGGTGCGCCGCCGCGTCTCCCGTTCGACCATTGCCCGGAAGTCCGCGATTCTCCGCGCCGCGGTCCGCCGGGCGACCTCGGTTTCGTAGTCGCCGTCCGCGCGTGCATCCGGTGCGCTGTTTCCGAGCAGGCCTTCGAGGATCCTGGTGAGCAGCGTCTCCGGAGCCACCTCGCGCAGAGCCTGATACGCCGAGAAGGAGGGTCCGTTGGACGACTTGTACTGCCCGAGTTCCTCCACCATCTGCGCGGTGAGCGCCTCGACGGCGGCCTGCGCTTCGGCGGAGTCGTCGGCGAGCAGTTCGGCGAGCAGTTCGCGGAGCGCGTCGAGGTCGATATCGCCGTCGGGAGTACGCGGAAGGTCGGCGTCGGGTGCGTCGGCGGTGCGGTGCCCGATGGCCGGTGGGAACCATAGGTCGAAGAGCGCGTCGAAGGTCGGCCGGTGAGTGGTGCGGCGCAGCACCGTGCAGGCGAGTCCTTCGCGCAGGGCTTCGCGGTCGAGCAGGTCGATCACGGTCATGACCCGGCCCGCGTCGACCGTTTCCGACGGGCCGACGGCGATGCCTCGGCGGCGCAGCGACTCGACGAATCCCACGAGGTGCCCGGGCAGACCGTGTGGTGCGATCGGCGTCCCCGCACCGGTCTGAAACGCGCCGGCCATGTCAGTTCAGCCGAAGCTCGGCTGCGGCGCGCAGTTGGTCGGATTGGTGCTTGAGCACGACCCCGAGGGTGGTGCGCACGGCCGCGTCGTCGAGTGTGTCGAGCCCGAGTGCGAGCAACGTCCGGCCCCAGTCGATGGTTTCGGCCACCGACGGCACCTTCTTGAGTTGCATGCCGCGCAGCACCCGCACCGTGCGCACGAGTTGCTCGGCGATCGCGTCCGGAAGTTCCGGTACGCGGCTCGCGAGGATCCGGCGTTCGAGGTCGGCGTCGGGGAAATCCAAATGCAGGAACAGACAGCGCCGCTTGAGTGCTTCGGACAGTTCGCGGGTGGCGTTGGAGGTCAGCACGGCGAAGGGCTTACGCGTCGCGACGATCGTGCCGAGTTCGGGGACGGTGACGGCGAAGTCGCTCAGCACCTCGAGCAGCAGACCCTCGATCTCCACGTCCGCCTTGTCGACCTCGTCGATGAGCAGCACCGTCGGATCCTCGCGGCGGATGGCCGTCAGCAGCGGGCGGGAGAGGAGGAACTCTTCCGAGAACACGTCTGCCTTGGTCTCGTCCCACGATTCGCCGGCCGCGGCGTTCGCGCCGGCGGACTGGATCCGCAGAATCTGCTTCGCGTGGTTCCACTCGTAGAGCGCGCGGGATTCGTCGACACCCTCGTAGCACTGCAAGCGAACCAGTTCCGCGCCGGACGTCTGGGCGACGGCCCGCGCGAGTTCGGTCTTGCCGACACCGGCGGGCCCCTCGATGAGCAGCGGCTTGTCGAGCCTGTCGGCGAGGAACACCGCGGTGGCCGTGGCCTTGTCCGCGAGGTAACCGGTCTCCGCCAGGCGATCGATCACTTCCTGGACATCCGCGAAGATCGGCGGGGTGATGGGCAGCGCACGATCCACGCTGAGTCCTTTCGTCGGGCCGGCCGGGTTCAGGCCGGGCGGGTGTGGCCGGCGCCCCACACCACCCATTTGGTGGAGGTCAGCTCCGGCAGGCCCATGGGACCCCGGGCGTGCAGTTTCTGCGTGGAGATTCCGATCTCGGCTCCGAACCCGAACTGCTCTCCGTCGGTGAACGCCGTCGACGCGTTGACCATAACGGCTGCTGCATCGACACGGGCGGTGAACTCCCGGGCCGCCGCGAGATCGGACGTGACGATGGCTTCGGTGTGACCGGTTCCGTACCGATCGATGTGCTCCACGGCCGCATTCAGGTCGTCGACCACCGCGAGCGCAACGTCGAGCGTGAGGTATTCCTGCGCCCAGTCCTCTTCGGTGGCCGGGATCAGACCGGGCAGGTCGCCGTGCACGGTCACGCCGTGCGACTGCAGTGCCTCCAGCAACTGCGGGACGGCGGTGTCGGCGACGGCCTTGTCGACCAGGATCGTCTCCGCCGTGTTGCACACGCTGGGCCGGCGGGTCTTCGCGTTCACCACGATCCTCTCGGCCATCTCGAGGTCGGCGGCGGCGTGGACGTATACGTGGCAGTTACCGACACCGGTCTCGATGGTCGGCACGGTGGCATCCCTGACGACCGCGGCGATCAGACCGGCACCGCCACGCGGGATGACCACGTCGACGAGCCCGCGGGCCTGGATGAGATGGGTGACCGACGAACGGTCGGCGCTGGGCAGCAGTTGCACCGCGTCGGCCGGCAGTCCCTGTGCTTCGAGCGCGGGGCGCAGCGCGGCGACGAGCGCGGCATTGGAACGTGCCGCCGAGGAGGAACCGCGCAACAACGCCGCGTTGCCCGACTTCAGCGCAAGACCGAACGCGTCGACGGTGACGTTGGGGCGGGCCTCGTAGACCATCCCGACGACGCCGAGCGGCACCCGCACCTGCCGCAATTCGAGTCCGTTGGGCAGCGTCGAACCGCGGACGACTTCGCCGACCGGGTCCGGCAATCCGGCGACCTGCCGCAGCCCCGACGCGATGCCGTCGACGCGTGCGGCCGTGAGCCGCAGCCGGTCGAGGAGAGACTCTTCCGTACCGGCCGCGCGGGCGGCGTCGATGTCTTCGGCGTTGGCGGCGAGCACGGCGTCGGTCGCGGCGAGCACGGCGTCGGCGGCCGCGTGGAGCGCGGCGTCCTTCTCGGCAGTGGTCAGCAACGCAAGACGGCGGGACGCGACGCGGGCGCGGCGGGCCGCGGCATGCACGGCTTCACGGGTGTCTCCGGCGTCGGTCACCACTGAGTCGGGAGTCACGGCAGTCATGCCCACAGCCTAGTCGTGGATACGGGGGCTCCGACAAGCGCGGCACCCGTCCGGGTCAGCGAAGACCGGTGCCTCGTGCGAGAGCGGTCCGTACGAGCGTGTCGACGAGTTCGCGGTACCCGATCCCGGTGGCTTCCCACATCTTCGGATACATCGAGATCGACGTGAATCCGGGCATCGTGTTGATCTCGTTGATCACCGGCCCGTTGTCCGTGACGAAGAAGTCGACCCGCGACAGGCCCTGGCAATCGAGGGCGCGGAACGCGCGGACGGCCATGTCGCGGATTTCGTCCGAGACGGCGGGGTCGAACTTCGCCGGTACGTCGAACTCGCACACGTCGTCGAGGTACTTGGTGTCGAAGTCGTAGAACGCCTCGTGGTCGCCGGAGGTGTCGGGCATGCGGATCTCCGCGACCACGCTGGCCCGCACGTCTCCGTCGGGGAACTCGAGGACGCCGCACTCGACTTCGCGTCCCACGATTGCGGATTCGACGATGACCTTCGGATCGTGCGCTCGGGCTCTGCCGACGGCGGCGTCGAACGCCGCCCAGTCGGTGACGCGGCTGACGCCGATCGACGATCCGCCGCGGGCCGGCTTGACGAAGACGGGAAGTCCCAGTTGCTGCTTCTGTTCCTCGGTGAGGGTGGCCGTACCCGGCCGCATCACGATCTGGAAGCCGACCGGCAGCCCCTCCGCGGCCAGCAGTTTCTTGGTGAACTCCTTGTCCATTCCGGCTGCGCTCGCGAGCACCCCGGGACCGACGTAGGGCACGTCGGCGAGTTCGAGCAGTCCCTGGATGGTGCCGTCCTCCCCGTAGTGGCCGTGCAGCACCGGGAAGACCACGTCGACCGACGCGAGCACCTTGCCGAATTCCCCCGCGTCGAGGGCGACGATGTCGCCGCTTCGGGTGGGGTCTGCGGTGAGGACCAGCGACGAACCGTTCGCGTCCACGACGGGCAGTTCGCGCCCCGCCTTGGCGAGCCGCGCCGGGTCGGTGTCGCCGAGCACCCAGGACCCGTCGGTCGTGATCCCGATCGGGACGACGTCGTACTGCTCGGGGTCGAGGTTGCTCAGAATACTGCCCGCCGACAGACAGGAGACGGAGTGTTCGTTGCTGCGACCGCCGAAGACGACGGCCACCCGGGTTCGGGGCGTACTCACGGCACAAACCGTACCGGTAAGCCGCGCTGTCTCCCCAGCCGCGTCCCGATCCGCCCGCACGCCCGGCCCGCCGCCCGGGATGTCACAACGAGCCGAGGGCCGCGTGCAGGTCGCTCAGAAGATCGGCGGTGTCTTCGATTCCGCACGACAACCGGATGAAGCCGTCCGGCACGGGATCGCCCCAGCGAGCCCGACGATCCGCAGTGGTGTGGATACCGCCGAAACTCGTCGCCGGGAGAACGAGTTCGGCAGCGTTCACGAACCGATGGACGTCGGGTGCGCTGGGCAGCACGAACGTGACCAAGGGCCCGAATTTCTGCATCTGCGCGGCCGCCACCGGGTGAGCGGGGTCCGAGTCCAGTCCCGGGTATCGCACTCCGGTCACGGCGGGGTGCTCGCTGAGCATCCGGGCGACGGCGAGGGCGTTCGCGCACTGCCGTTCGATCCGCAGCCCCGCCGTTCCGAGACTGCGGTGGGCCAGCCACGTTTCGAACGGCCCGAGCACGGTGCCCGAGTGCAAGCGCTCGCGATCGAGCCGCGGGAGCAGCGCGGCGTCCGAGACCGCCACGTATCCGAACAGAAGATCGCTGTGCCCGCTGAGGGATTTCGTACCGCTGGCGACGACGATGTCCGCCCCGAGAGCGAGTGGGGTCTGCCCGAGCGGAGTGGCGGTGGTGTTGTCGACCAGCAGCAGCGCCCCCGCCGCGCTGCACAACTCGGCGGTGGCCCGTAGATCGACGATGTCGAGGCCGGGGTTCGACGGGGTTTCGGCGAGCACCACCGCCTTGTCTCCGGCACCGGCGAGGATGCTGCGCAGCGTTCCGTCGCCGAACTCGGCAACGGAGAGTTCACGAACCACTGCGCCGTGGCCGGCGAGGAAGTCCTGCGCATAGGCACGCACCTGGTAATAACCGTCGGCGGGCACCACGACGGTCGCACCGGGACGGCTGAACGCTCTCAGCGCGACGGTGATCGCCGACATTCCGGATCCGACGACCCGCGCGGCGACAGCGCCTTCGAGCGTCGCGAGGGCTGTTTCGAGGGCACGCCAGCCGGGGTTGGACGCGCGTGCGTAGGTGTCCACCTCCGCGCTTTCGTCTTCGCCGAGAAGATAGGGCGCGGCGAATACCGGTCCCTGCTGGAGCGGCGAACCCGGCGTGCCTTCGGCGGCAACAGCTTTCACACAACGTGTGGAATCTCCGGTCATGTGCTTATTCCGGCTTGATTCGCCGGCCGAGCAGCAGACCGATCGCGTCGTGCACCGACATCCCCTCGTGGCACACCCGGTGCACCGCGTCGGTGAGGGGCATCTCCACGTCGTAGCTCGCTGCGAGCGCCCGCACCGATGTGCAGGACTTGACGCCTTCGGCGACCTGGCCGTGGGTGGCCTCCTGCGCACTCTCGAGCGACTCTCCTCTGCCGAGGCGTTCACCGAAAGAACGGTTGCGGGACAACGGCGAACTGCATGTCGCGACGAGATCGCCGACTCCCGCGAGGCCGGCGAGGGTGGTGGGCATGGCGCCGAGCGCGACTCCGAGCCTGATGATCTCGGCGAGGCCCCGGGTGATGATGCTCGCAACGGTGTTCTCGCCGAGGCCGACCCCGGCCGCCATGCCGCACGCCAGTGCGATCACGTTCTTGCACGCGCCACCGATCTCACAGCCGATGACGTCGGAGTTGGTGTAGGGGCGGAAATAGCCTGTGGCGCACGATTTCTGGATTTCCAGCGCACGCGTCGAATCGGGGCACGCGATCACCGTTGCGGCAGGCTGCCCCTCCGCGATCTCCGGAGCCAGGTTCGGGCCGGAGAGGACGGCGATGCGGTGCGGGTCGGCTCCCGTGACCTGGCCGATGACCTGGCTCATGCGCATGAGGGTGCCGCTCTCGATCCCCTTCGCGAGGCTGAGCAGGGTGGCGCCGGACCCGATGTCGTCGCGCCACGCCCCCAGGTTGGCGCGCAGGGACTGGCTCGGCACCGCGAGCACCGCGAAGTCGACGCCGTCGAGCGCCACACGATGATCGGTCGTCGCCCTCAAAGACGCGGGGAGCGCGACGCCCGGCAGATAGGCCGGGTTTTCGTGGCGCTCACCGATGGCCTGCGCCACCTCCGCCCGGCGCGCCCAGATCGTCACGTCGGTGCCTGCTTCTGCGAGCACCTTCGCGAAGGCAGTCCCCCACGACCCTGCTCCCAGAACTGCCGCTTTGGTCACAAATCCCCCTCTGTTCCCTCATTCGTTCCGACGCGCTTCCGGCACGCGCGTCACTGCACGCTGTTGCTTTCAGTATCGCCCAGGTGGACGGACGGCACCGCGACCCGCCCTCGCCCGCGACCGGCTGGCACAATCACGCCCATGCCCGCGGTGCACATTCTCGTCCCGGTCAAGGCCCTCGGCCTGGCCAAGTCGAGACTGGCGCATGCCCTCGAACCGGACGCACGCGCCGAACTGGTGCTCGCGATGCTCGAGGACACCCTCGCCGCAGCCCGGAACACCGACGACGCCGTGGTCACCGTGATCACCTCCGACCACCGGGTTGCGGCCGTTGCCCGACGGTCGGGCGCAGCGGTGCTCGCAGATCCCCCGGCCGCGAGCGGTCAGGACCGGCAGGATTCGCTGAACGCGGCCCTGCGATCTGCTGCCGAACACGCCCGGGACGACTCGCCCGGTGTCGATCTCGTCGCGTTGCAGGCAGACCTTCCCTCCTTGCGCCCCCACGAACTGGCCGAGGCACTCGAGGCGGCCCGCGCGACGGGGACCATGATCGTCGCCGACCACACCGGCTCGGGTACCACCGCACTTCTCCACTGCACGTCGCAGCGTCCGCTGCACCCCCGGTTCGGTCCGGACTCCGCGCACCGGCACCTCGAGGCCGGTGCCCTCGCCGTGGAGGCGCACCTGCCCGGCCTGCGACTCGACGTCGACACGATCGACGATCTGGGGGCCGCGGTGCGTCTGGGAGTCGGTGCGGCCACCGCCGCGTTGCTCGACCGGATCGGCTCCGCGCTTCCCTTCCCGTATCCGACCTCCCGCCGGGAGCCTCATACTTCACCGGTTCCTGACACAATGGGACGGTGACCAACGGCGACACCCCCGAGCAGAGCGTCGGCATCGAACAGAGTGCCGGAACCGAGCAAGGTGCCCTCTCCGGCACCACCCGACCGCAGGGACGCGTGGCCACCGCCACCAGCGCCCCACCAGCGGCCATCGACTCCCAGCTGAAGACGAACCGCAACGACGGCCTGCCCCGCGATCGGTACCTCAACCGCGAGTTGAGCTGGCTCGACTTCAATGCCCGGGTACTCGCCTTGGCGGAAGACACTTCTCAGCCGTTGCTCGAGCGCGCCAAGTTCCTCGCGATCTTCGCGTCGAACCTCGACGAGTTCTACATGGTGCGGGTCGCGGGGCTCAAGCGCCGCGCGGAGACCGGACTGTCCGTCCGGTCCGCCGACGGCCTCTCTCCCCGGGCGCAGCTCGCGCTCATCGCGTCGAGCACGCAGGAACTCGCGGGACGGCACGCGCAGGTCTTCCTCGACTCGGTCCTGCCGGCTCTCGAAACCGAGGGTATCTCGATCATCAAATGGGCGGATCTGACCGCCGGCGAACGTGGACGGCTCACGCGGTACTTCGCGGAACAGGTGTTCCCCGTCCTCACGCCGCTCGCCGTCGACCCCGCCCACCCGTTCCCCTACATCAGCGGTTTGAGCCTGAATCTCGCTGTGACGGTGAAGGATTGTGAATCGTCGGGCGAGCATTTCGCGCGAGTCAAGGTGCCCGACAACGTCGATCGTTTCGTCCGGGTCGACCGCGCCGGGTCGCTGCACGGCCTCGCGGCATTCCTGCCGCTCGAAGAGCTCATCGCGGCTCACCTGGACGTGCTGTTCCCGGGCATGGAAATCGTGGAGCACCACGCGTTCCGGGTGACACGCAACGCCGATTTCGAGGTCGAAGAGGACCGCGACGAAGACCTTCTCAAGGCGCTCGAACGGGAACTGGCACGACGACGGTTCGGTTCGCCCGTCCGCCTCGAGGTGTCCGACGACATGACCGAGCACATGCTCGACCTGTTGCTCCGCGAGCTGGACGTAGACCCTGCGGACGTCGTCCAGCTCCCCGGCCTCCTCGACCTGTCGTGCCTGTGGCAGGTCCACGCCGTCGACCGCCCGGATCTGAAGGATGTGCCGTTCGTTCCCGCAACGCATTTCGCCTTCGGGGAGAGGGAGACACCGAAGAGCGTGTTTTCGACGCTGCGCGAGGGGGACGTCCTCGTCCACCATCCGTACGACTCGTTCTCGACGAGCGTTCAGCGGTTCATCGAGCAAGCCGCCGCGGACAGCCAGGTCCTGGCGATCAAGCAGACGCTGTACCGCACCTCCGGTGACTCCCCCATCGTCGACGCACTGGTGACGGCCGCGGAGGCCGGCAAGCAGGTCGTTGCCCTCGTCGAGATCAAGGCGCGTTTCGACGAGCAGGCGAACATCAAGTGGGCGCGAAAACTCGAGCAGGCGGGCGTGCACGTGGTGTACGGCCTGGTGGGACTCAAGACCCACTGCAAGACCTGCCTGGTGGTCCGTCGTGAAGGGTCCACCATCCGCCGCTACTGCCACATCGGCACGGGCAACTACAACCCGAAGACTGCTCGGCTCTACGAGGACGTGGGTCTACTCACCTCGTCGCCGGAGATCGGCGCCGACCTGACCGACCTGTTCAACACCCTCACGGGTTACTCGCGGAAGGCGCAGTACCGCAACCTGCTCGTCGCGCCCCACGGAGTCCGCAGAGGCATCATCGAGCGCATCGACCGGGAGATCGAACACCATGCGGCGGGTCGGCCGACGCGGGTTCGCCTCAAAGCCAATGCCCTCGTCGACGAGCAGGTCATCGACGCCCTCTATCGGGCGTCCTGTGCCGGCGTCCCCGTCGAAATAGTCGTACGCGGCATCTGTGCTCTCAAACCGGGCGTTCCGGGCCTGAGCGAGAACATCACCGTGCGCTCCATCCTCGGCCGGTTCCTCGAGCATTCGCGCATCTTTCACTTCCTCGGCAGCGACGAGTGCTGGATCGGCAGCGCCGACATGATGCACCGCAACCTCGACCGCCGGGTCGAGGTCATGGTGCAGGTGAAAAACCCTCGGCTGGCGCATCAGTTGCAGGACATCTTCGATTCCGCGCTCGATCCGGCCACGCGGTGCTGGACCCTCGAGGCCGACGGCACATGGACGGCTTCCCCCGCGCCGGGCACGGCAGCGCGCGACCACCAGATGGAACTCATGCGCAGCCGCGCATCGTAAGCGGAGGCACCGGTGACCGATTCGTCCGATAAGCCGATGAAGGCCAACATCTTTGCCGCAGGTGCAGTGCTGTGGCGTCCCGCCGGTGGCGACCCCACCCGGCTCGCCGGTGGCGACGTCGAAGTCGCAGTTGTCCACCGGCCCCGATACGACGACTGGTCGTTTCCGAAAGGGAAACTCGACCCCGGGGAGACCGCAGTCGTTGCCGCGGTCCGTGAAATCCGGGAAGAAACCGGATTTCGGCCCGTCCTCGGCCGGCACCTCGGCCGGGTGACTTATCCGGTGCCCGGACACCGGAAACTCAAACGGGTGGACTACTGGGCAGCGAAGCCGGCCGACGGCGAGTTCGTCCCGAACGACGAAGTCGACGAATTGCGTTGGGTGACACCCGAAGCCGCGTTCGACCAGCTGTCGTATCCGATGGACCGCAGCGTGCTCCGGCGTTTCAGGTTGCTGCCCGCCGACACCGGGACGGTAGTGATCGTCCGGCACGCGAAGGCGGGAAGCCGCAAGAAACATCGGGGCGACGACCGAACCCGGCCTCTGGATGCGGCCGGCAAGACACAAGCGGCCGCACTTGTCCCCCAGTTGCGCGCGTTCGGCGGAGACAGCGTCACGTCGGCCGACCGCACGCGGTGCGTCGACACCGTGGCACCGTTCGCCGCGGACATCGGCGTCGAGGTTGCGCTCGAACCCTCGCTGTCGGAAGAGGAATACAACGCAGATCCCCAACTGGGCCGCAAGCGCGCACTCGACATCGTCGCGCGCGGTGGCACCCCGGTGATCTGCAGCCAGGGAAAGGTCATTCCCGATCTTGTCTCGTGGTGGGCTGCCCGGGACGGGATCACGCTCCCACCCGCCCGGAATCGCAAGGCGAGCATGTGGGTGCTCTCGCTGAAGGGCGACCGTCTCCTCGCGGCCGACCACCTCGACAGTCCGCTGCCTTCGAAGCAGTCCTGACCGCTTCGCTCACCCGGGTACGCATCCGGGTGAGCGACGGTCGCAGCATGGCATCCAGACGCCAACGGCGGCTACCGGAGATATCCGGTAGCCGCCGAGTGCCACCCGTCCCGCGCACACGCGAACCGGTGGTGGGCGCCGAACTGTTGCTCGGGCGCCGAATTACTTCTCGGTGCCGAATTACTTCTTGGCGGTCCTGCGGGCCGTGGTCTTCTTGGCCGGAGCCTTCTTCGCCGCCGCAGTGGTCTTCTTGGCCGCGGTGGTGGTCTTCTTGGCCGGGGCCTTCTTCGCTGCGGTGGTGGTCTTCTTCGCCGCGGTGCTCTTGGTCGCGGTGGTGGTCTTCTTGGCCGGGGCCTTCTTTGCCGCGGTCGTGGTCTTCTTCGCCGCGGTGCTCTTGGTCGCGGTGGTGGTCTTCTTGGCCGGAGCCGACTTTGCCGCAGTGGTCTTCTTCGCCGCGGTGGTCTTCTTGGCCGGAGCCGACTTTGCCGCAGTGGTCTTCTTCGCTGCGGTGCTCTTGGCTGCAGTGGACTTGGCTGCGGTCGTCTTCTTGGCCGCGGTCGACTTGGCGGCAGCGGTCTTCTTCGCAGCCTTCTTGGCGGCAGCGGACTTCTTCACTGCAGCAGCCGCACCGCGTTTGACGGCCGGTCCCGTGGCGGGGAGCTTCTGGGTACCGGCGATGACTGCCTTGAACTGCGCACCCGGACGGAAAGCCGGCACCGACGTCGGCTTGACCTTGACAGTCTCACCGGTGCGCGGGTTGCGGGCGACGCGCGCCGCACGGCGACGCTGCTCGAAGACACCGAATCCGGTGATGGTGACGCTCTTCCCGTCGTGCACCGCGCGCACGATCGCGTCCACAATGTGCTCGACGGCCGCCGTGGCGGTGCGCCTGTCCGAACCGAGCTTGTCGGTCAGAACGTCGATCAGCTCTGCCTTGTTCATGATTTCCTCCGCACATCTACGGTCCACCGTCAGACCGACTCCAGTCCACGGTAGACCCGCAAACGGACTAGAGTCTATGTGCCACGCGGATTCTCATGCAAATAAGTCGCAGGTCCCGGCTCGACCGAGGGGTCGAACCGAGACCTGCAGGGGCCTTTTCAGGCTCGGATCACGGGGCCGGAAGAGTCCGTGGTTTCCAAGAAGGCCTTGACTTTTCGTACTCGGAAATGGCTTCTACCTGGCGCAACGTCAACCCGATGTCGTCGAGACCCTCCAGCAGACGCCACCGTGTGTAGTCGTCAATAACGAACGGCACCACGGTCGTTCCGGCGGTCACTGTCCGAGTTTCCAAATTCACATCGAGTTCGAGCCCGGGCTGCTGTTCGATGAGTTTCCAGAGCAATTCGACGTCGTCCTGCTCGACCTGAGCGGCCAGAAGTCCGGCCTTTCCGGCATTGCCGCGGAAGATGTCGGCGAAGCGGGACGAAATCACAACCCGGAATCCGTAATCGGACAAGGCCCACACCGCGTGTTCACGCGAGGAACCGGTGCCGAAATCCGGACCGGCGACGAGAACGCTGCCACGGTCGAACGGCGGGGTGTTGAGAACGAATGCCGGATCGTTACGCCACGCGGCGAACAGTCCGTCTTCGAATCCGGTGCGGGTGACGCGTTTCAGATACACCGCCGGGATGATCTGGTCGGTGTCGACGTTGGACCGGCGCAGGGGAACGCCGATGCCCTTGTGAGTAGTGAAGGCTTCCATCGAAATATCTCCTCGGTCCTGTGCTCTAGTCCAGATCCGCCGGCGCGGAGAGGGTGCCGCGCACCGCTGTTGCGGCCGCGACTGCCGGGGAGACGAGGTGCGTGCGACTGCCCTTGCCCTGACGCCCCTCGAAGTTACGGTTCGACGTGGATGCCGACCGCTCACCCGGCGCAAGCTGATCCGGGTTCATGCCCAGGCACATCGAGCAGCCGGCCTGACGCCATTCCGCCCCTGCGGCCGTGAAGATCTCACCGAGACCTTCTTCCTCCGCCTGGACACGAACACGCATCGAACCGGGCACGACCAGCATTCGCACACCGTCGGCGACTTTTCGTCCGTCGAGCACTTCGGCGACGGCGCGCAGATCCTCGATCCGTCCGTTGGTGCAGGAACCGACGAACACGGTGTCGATCTTGATGTCGCGCAGCGGCATACCGGGTTCGAGGTCCATGTACCGAAGGGCCTTCTCGGCAGCAGACCGTGCGGTCTCCTCCGCGATCTCCTCGGGCACCGGCACCGTGGAGCCGAGCGGTGCACCCTGGCCCGGGTTGGTTCCCCACGTCACGAACGGGGTGAGCGCACTGCCGTCGATGCGGACCTCTGCGTCGAAAACCGCGTCGTCGTCGGTCTTCAGCTGTTCCCACGCTTCCACGGCCGCGTCCCAATCCGCGCCCTTCGGCGCGTGCGGACGACCCTTGATGAACTCGTAGGTGGTGGCGTCGGGAGCGATCATGCCGGCGCGCGCGCCTGCCTCGATCGACATGTTGCAGATCGTCATCCGCGATTCCATGGACAGCTTGCGGATCGCCTCGCCGCGGTATTCCAGGACGTAACCCTGCCCACCGCCGGTACCGATCTCGGCGATGATCGCGAGAATGAGGTCTTTGGAGGTGACGCCGGGCTGGAGTTCGCCGTCGACGGTGATCGCCATGGTCTTGAAAGGCCGCAGCGACAGCGACTGCGTCGCCATGACGTGCTCGACCTCGCTGGTGCCGATACCCATTGCGAGCGCACCGAATGCCCCGTGGGTGGAGGTGTGGCTGTCGCCGCACACCACCGTCATGCCGGGCTGGGTGAGTCCGAGCTGGGGCCCGACCACGTGGACGATGCCCTGGTCGAGGTCTCCCATCGGATGCAGCCGGACGCCGAACTCCTCGCAGTTGCGACGCAGCGTCTCGACCTGCGTGCGCGAGATGGGATCGGCGATCGGCTTGTCGATGTCGATCGTCGGAACGTTGTGGTCCTCGGTCGCAATGGTGAGATCGGGGCGGCGCAGCGAACGCCCCGCCAGCCGCAGGCCGTCGAAGGCCTGCGGACTCGTCACCTCGTGCACGAGGTGCAGGTCGATGTAGATCAGATCCGGCTCTCGCGCCGAACCTTCTCCTCCACCACGCACGATGACGTGCTGATCCCACACTTTCTCCGCCAGAGTCTTTCCAGCCATCTTCTCCACCTGTCGTACGTGACGAACGCGAGACCGATTCAGGGCTGTCCGGCCCGCGTATGGTGTCGTCCCCGCCTCGTTCCGCATGCGTTATGCTTCCCAGCATGCGAGACGGAGGTATCGACCTATGAGACAGCATAGCGGGATCGGAGTGTTGGACAAAGCGATGACTGTCCTACACGCGGTGGCCGAACAACCGTGCAATCTCAACGAGTTGTGCACCCGCACAGGTTTGCCGCGGGCCACCGCGCACCGTCTCGCAGTCGGTCTCGAAGTACACCGCCTCCTCATGCGCGACGGTGACGGTCAGTGGCGTCCGGGCCCGGGTCTGGCCGAACTCTCCACCGGCGCCGGCGACTCGCTCGCCGAGGCCGCCTCCCTCGTCCTGCCCCGGTTGCGCGAAATCACCGGCGAGAGCGTGCAGTTGTACCGTCGCGAAGGCACCCACCGGGTGTGCGTCGCAGCACTCGAGCCGCCGACGGGACTGCGCGACACAGTCCTTGTCGGTTCGCGTCTGCCGATGACCGCCGGATCAGGCGCCAAAGTTCTGCTCGCGTGGGCCGATACGGCCGTACAGCGCGCGATCCTGCCCGACGCCGCGTTCGGGGAACGCGTCCTCACCGAAGTCCGCCGTCGCGGATGGGCGCAGAGCGCGGCCGAACGCGAACCCGGCGTTGCGTCCGTGGCCGCACCCGTCCGGGACGGTGGCGGTGCTGTCGTCGCGGCGGTCTCGGTGTCCGGACCGATCGACCGCATGGGACGCCGGCCGGGTGCCCGGTGGGCCGCAGACCTTCTCGCCGCCGCCGAGGCGTTGCAGAAACGACTCTGACGACCCCTGGTGGCGGATGTGCGTGGTATGTCACAGTTCTCGTCATGGGAACCAACCGTCGCGCCGAAATCGCTATGACCGACTCGGAAATCTCCGATTTTCTGCACCACAGCCGTGTGGCGACCCTCGCATCGCTCGGTCCCACGGGCATGCCCCACCTCGTCGCGATGTGGTACGCGGTACTGGACGGCGAGATCTGGTTCGAGACGAAGGCGAAGTCCCAGAAGGTCGTCAATCTCCGGCGCGACAACCGCGTCACCGCACTGGTCGAGGCGGGCGACACGTACGACCAGTTGCGGGGCGTCGCACTCGAGGGCCACGCCGAGATCACCGACGACCACGACACCGTGTTCGCCGTCTGCCGCGACGTGTGGAATCGGTACACCGCTCCCTACACCGAGGAGGCGCGGCCCGCGGTGGAGCAGATGATGGCCAAGCGGGTCGCCGTCCGCGTCGTGCCCGGGCGGGTCCGATCCTGGGATCACCGCAAGCTGGGTCTGCCCGCGATGGAGATCGGCGGGACCACGGCTGCGTACCTCTCCTCGCCCGCACGCTGAACCTCGGCCCCCGATAAATGGGGCGACAGCGCCGTTCCCCCGGCGCTACATTTCGAGGGCATCGGCGAAGGAAGGGGACACCATGACCGACTCGGAGAAGGAACACCTCAAACAGAAATTCCGTGACGCGCTCGAGCGCAAGAACAAGAATCAGCGCGACGGGCACGGCACCGCGCACCTCGACGCTCAATCCAAGGCTCGCGGACCGAAGGCGACTGCGGACCATCACCGCGAGTTCCGGCGCAAGAGCGTATGAGATGGGCCCGGCACGAAAAAGACCCTCCGAGCGATGCTCGGAGGGTCTTCTGCCTGTACCCCCGATGGGATTCGAACCCACGCTACCGCCGTGAGAGGGCGGCGTCCTAGGCCGCTAGACGACGGGGGCCTGGAC
>NZ_JBHWWX010000047.1:0-29212 GCF_042730335.1 Rhodococcus sp. NPDC060084 | reverse complement strand
GCCCGAACCCATCTCGATGGGTTCGGGCCTCGCGGCATGTCCGGGGAGCCTCGTTGTTCCTGATGCGTTCGGCAGGAACGCATTCCCGGGATTACCGAGCGGACGACCTGCGTAACTCGCGGCCGCTGAGTGCCCGGGGTGCGTACACGGCCCGGCCCCGTCCTTCCGGCCGCGACCCTGACCTTCGAGACCCGAAATCCCACCCCCGAACCCGATGTCCGATTCATTCCCATTAAGAGGTCTATGGTGTATCAATTGACAGAGCCCTCGATTATTCAGGGCGGTAACTCAGCGTCGCCGTTTGGCTGACGAAAGCACACGGGAGGTCGGTCGAGTGATCTCGGCGTTGTTCCGGCGAGCGATCGCCACTGTAGGGATAGGGGTGCTGGTTCTCCTCGGAGCACCGGGCATTGCTTCCGCTGAGCCTGTTTCGCATCTGTCCCGCGTCGAGGTCAAGAGCGATCGCGTCGTGGTGGCCCACGTGTACTCCGCAGCGATGGATCGTGAAGTGGCGCTGCGCGTGTACACGCCGGCGGACACGAGCGTGCCGAGTCCGACGCTCTATCTGCTCAACGGCGCCAGTGGCGGGCAAGGAGTGGCCACCTGGGATGCGCGGACGAACATGGACGAGTTCTTCGCCGACAAGAACGTCAACGTGGTCACTCCGTTGGACGGCTCGTTCACCTATTACACCGATTGGCTCGAGGACGACCCGATTCTGGGCCGGAACAAGTGGACGACGTTCCTCACTCGTGAACTGCCGCCGATCATCGATGCCGAATTCGGCACGACCGGCACAAATGCGATCGCGGGATTGTCGATGTCGGGGACTTCGGTTCTGAGTCTCGCGATCGCGGAGCCGACACTGTACAAAGCGGTGGGTGCCTACAGCGGCTGTGCCGAAACGAGCACCGAACTCGGGCAACTTTATGTCCGGGCAGTGGTGGAGAGTCGCGGAGAAGCGAACGCGGAGAACATGTGGGGCCCGTACGGCGGCCCCGGTTGGGTCCAGAACGATCCCTTCGTCAACGCCGAGAAGTTGCGGGGCATCGATCTCTACATCTCCTCGGCCACCGGGCTGCCGGGTGAGCATGATCGTCTCGGCTCTACCTGGGTCGGCGACGATCCGGGCCTGCTGGCGAACCAGGTGGTTGTCGGAGGCGTGATCGAGGCGGCGGTCGACAACTGCACGCGCCGGTTGGCTGCGCGCCTGGAGGAGCTGGAAATTCCCGCTGTGTTCGACTTCCGTCCGGCGGGAACGCATTCCTGGGGTTATTGGGAAGACGATCTGCACAACTCGTGGCCCATGCTTGCGAACGCACTCGAGGTGAGCTGAGACGACACCGACCCGGTGCGCGCACTTGACGAACCGGTCATCACCTTCGATGGTGATGACCGGTTCGTCGTATACGGCGGTTCGCGGCAGCGGACAAAATCCGTCGTTGGCGTCGCTGTCGACGGATGACCGGGTGGGTCCGATGTGGCCGGACCCCAGGTGCACGCCTCGGAAACTGGGCTGACTCCCACCGGAATGTCCGTTTCACACTATTCCTCCTTCTCGTGGTGTATCTATTGATGCGTCTCCGGACTATTCGGAGGCGGTCATCGGGCGTCGCCGCGTGCGTCGACGAAGCATCAGGGAGGGTCGAGTGATCTCGGCGTTGTTCCAGCGGATACTTGCGGTGGTGGGGGTAGCGGCGACGGTTCTCGTCGCGCTGCCGAATATTGCGTCCGCACAGAATGTTTCGTATCTGTCCCACATCGTTGTCGAGAACGAACGCGCGGTGGTGGCCCACGTGTACTCCGCGGCGATGGACCGGGTCGTGCCGCTTCGTGTGCGCACACCGGCCGACACGAGTCGCGCCGCCCCCACGCTCTATCTGCTGAACGGGGCCGGCGGAGGGCAGGGGGTGGCCACCTGGGACGAGCAGACGGACATCGACGAATTCTTCGCCGACAAGAACGTCAACGTCGTGACTCCGCTGGACGGATCATTCAGCTACTACACCGACTGGCGACGGGACGATCCGGTACTCGGCCGCAACAAGTGGACCACCTTCCTCACGCGTGAGCTTCCTCCGGTCATCGATGCCGCCTTCGGTACGACAGGTGTGAATGCCATCGCGGGGCTGTCGATGTCGGGGACGTCGGTGTTGGGCCTCGCCATCGCGAAGCCGACGTTGTACCGGGCGGTAGGCGCCTACAGCGGATGTGCCGAAACGAGTACAGAACTCGGGCAACTCTATATCCGGACCGTGGTCGAAAGCCGCGGAGGAGCCGATGTGGAAAACATGTGGGGCCCGCTCGACGGTCCCGGATGGGTCGAGAACGACCCGTACGTCAACGCCGAGAAGTTGCGAGGTATCGACCTCTATGTCTCCTCGGCTACCGGACTCCCGGGCAAGCATGAGCACCTCGGCGCCCGTTCGGTCGGGAACGACCCGGCTCTGCTGTTGAACCAGGTGGTGATGGGCGGCGTGATCGAGGCTGCGGTCGACGACTGCACACGGCGTCTCGCAGCCAGGCTCGAAGAGCTGGATATACCCGCTGTTTTCGAGTTCCGCCCGACCGGAACGCATTCCTGGGGCTACTGGGAAGACGACTTGCACAACTCGTGGCCCATGCTTGCGAGGGCTATGGAGACGCGCTGATATTTGCACGGTCGGGTGCGCTCACCTGTCATGGGCGCACCGCGATCTACTGTGCGAATTATGTTGATGCACAGTGGATTAGCGAATCATCAGCGCTCACGACTTCTCCACGAAAACCATTGACGCTTTAAGTACCGAACAGTATGGTTGGCCGCACGGCACCCGCTCGGATCCGAAATTTACTGTGCCGCAACCGATCTGTTTCATCGTCTCCAGGAGGACACATGGGTAGCACAACGATCACCGAGATCATCAACTTCTTCTTCTCGCTGCTCCTGCAGACCGCGCAGTTCATCAGCTGATCGCCACATAACCCGATCGCCGCTGTACCCGATCGCTGGTTGTACCTGACCGTCGATCGTCGCTGTATCCGACGCCCGGGGGCATGAGGTCTCCGGCAGGAATCTGGAGGAAACATGGGTAGCATCTCGAGTGGTTTCGAAGCCATCAGCCAGTTCGTCGAACTGATCCTGGTGATCGCGCCGGTACTGCTGACCGGCTCGCTGTAAAGAGTGGATTATGAGGCCGTGAGTCCCGAGGTTCGGGGCTCACGGCCTCTTCCGTTCGTGGGCGCGTTCGTCAGCGCCGGACCGCCGGTTCCCTCCGGCCTGATCAGCCTTGCAGCGCCGGCTCGGCCGATTGCTTCGCGAGTCGGGCGGCGATCGCTGCACACACCAGCAGCTGAATCTGGTGAAACAGCATGAGGGGAAGAATGATCAGTCCGATGGGTTCTCCGGGAAACAGAACCGTGGCCATCGGCAGGCCGGTGGCGAGCGACTTGGTGGAACCGCAGAAGAGGATGGCCGTCCGGTCCTCGTACGAGAATCCGAGTTTGGCGGGCGCGTACCAGGTGAGCGCCAGCACGATCGCCAGCAGGAGTATGCACACTCCGGCGAGTGCAAGCAGACGCAGAACAGACAACTGGGTCCAGATGCCCTCGTTCATGCCGCGACTGAACGCGACATAGACGACGAGCAGAATGGAACCGCGGTCGATGAGCTTGAGGGGCTTGCCGTGTGCCGTGACCCAGCCCCCGATCCAGCGGCGCATGACCTGGCCCGCGACGAAGGGGACCAGCAACATGAGAACGATGTCCAGCACTGCCGCGGAACTGAAGGTCACTCCTTGCGTACTCATCGTCACCGCCACGAGTGCCGGGGTGAACAGGATTCCGAGCAGGCTCGAGGCAGATGCCGAGACGACCGCGCCGGGGATATTGCCGCGCGCAACGGAGACCAGTGCGATCGAGGACTGCACTGTCGAGGGCAGCAGGCACAGGTACAACACACCCAGATAGAGCGGCTCGGTGAGCAGCCACGGAACGAAGACCTTGGCAGCAAGGCCGAGGAGCGGGAAGATCACGAAGGTGACCGCGAGAATGGTCGCGTGCAGCCGCCAATGTCTCAGGCCCGCCACGGCTTCGGCGGTAGACAGGCGCGCGCCGTACAGGAAGAAGAGAAGGCCGATCGCGATCTTCGATGCCCATGTGAAGACATCGAGCCCGACGCCGTGTGCGGGCAGGGCCGCGGCGACGGCAACTGTCAGCACGATTCCGACAAGGAACGGGTCGAGTCGATTGAGAAACGGGATCTTCGCCAGCATGGTTCGACGCTAGGCCATGGTGGGCTGATTCGAGAAGCCGATTACCGCGATCACTGTGATCACAGATTGTGATTGAATGCAGGGGTGTTCGATCCCGTCCACCTCCGTAGTTTCCTGGCCGTCGAAAGCGAACGCAGTTTCACGGCGGCGGCGCGGCGCCTGGGCCTGCGGCAATCCACCGTGAGTCAGCACGTCGCCAAACTCGAGGCGACTGCGGGTCGTCGGCTGTTCGTGCGCGACACCCACACCGTCGAGCCGACCGCCGACGGGAGCGCGATGCTCGGATTCGCCCGCGAGATCCTCGAGCGTCACCACGCCGCCCAGCGTTACTTCACCGAATCCACCGTCAGTGGGCGCGTGCGGTTCGGCGCGTCCGACGATCTGGTGCTCCACGAACTCCCCGCGATCCTCGCCGAATTCCGGCGGGGGCATCCGCGTGTGGATTTCGAACTCACCGTCGGACTCAGTGAGAACCTGCACCGCAGCCTGGAGGACGGCGATCTCGATCTCATGTTCGGAAAGCGCCGGCCCGGCGAGCGTCACGGCGAACTGATCTTCCGTGACAAGCTCGAGTTCCTCGGCGCACCCGGCTTCGTGCCGGACCCGGAGGGACCGATACCGCTCGTCACCTATCCCCACCCGTCGCTGACCCGGGAGATCGCGCTCGACGTGCTCCAGCGGTGCGGATACGGAGCGCGGGTGACATGCGTCGCCGACAGTCTCATCGGGTTGAGCGCTGCAGCACTGGCGGGGCTGGGTGTCGTCCTGCATGCGAGCCGGCTCCCACCGGCGGGTCTCGTTCCTGTTCGGTCCGCAACCCGCCGGTTACCCGATGCCGGTCATCTCGATTTCGTGCTCGTCGCGCGCCGAAGCGTGCTCAGTGAGCCGGAGCGTGCACTCCGTACAGCGATTCTGGCCAACGCCGACCGGCTGGTGCGCGATACCCACGACACCGACCCTCATTCCGGCAGCAGCATCCACAGGGCGAGGTAGAGAAGCACTGCCGTGCCACCGGTGACGAACGCTGCGAGCACCGCGCCCGCGCGGACGAGATTGACGTCCAGGCCGAAGTATTCGGCGAGGCCTCCGCAGACGCCACCGAGCATGCGCTGCGACGAGGAGCGGGCGAAGGGACGGGGGGTGTTGTTCTCGAATGTCATGATTCGATCGTGCCGGTTGTGAGCCTTCCGCACATCGGGGACGAACCCGGATCTCTACCCTGATCTTTCTCTCGGGGGTGCGAGCGAGACCCAGGATCAGGATGAGGCCAAGTATCACCGGTCGTGATCGGGAAGAGCAGACTCGGTGTTCGTCATGTTTTCGAGAAGGAGTTCCCGTCCATGGACACCGTCAGCGATCGTCGTCTCGTCGCCTTGCTTCGCCGCTACGGCGCCGACGAAGCCGAACGTGTAAGCGCGCGCATCGACCCATTGCTGTGGAACGACGTTCTCGCGGTTCAGCTCGAGCACCGGTCGGTACGGAAGTTCCTGCCCGAGAAGGTGTCCGAAGACCACCTCCGTGCGATCGTCGCGGCGGCTTCGTCGGCTGCCAGTTCCAGCAACCTGCAGTTGTGGAGTGTGATCGCGGTGACCGATCGTGAGCGCCTCGGCCGCATAGCGGAACTCGCCGGCAACCAGGAGTCGGTGCGCAACGCGCCTCTTCTCCTGGTGTGGGTCGCGGATCTGGCGCGTGCCGCCCGGTTGGCGACGAGGCGTGGCAGAGACCTCGTCAACGCGGGCTATCTCGAATCGGCAGTGCTCGGGATCGTCGACACGACCCTGGCCGCGCAGAACGCCGCACTCGCCGCGGAATCACTCGGGCTCGGCACGGTATTCATCGGGGCGCTCCGTGACCACCCGACCGACCTTGCTTCCGAACTGGCCTTGCCCGACCACAGTTTCGCCGTGGTCGGGCTGGTGGTGGGCCGTCCCGACCCGGCCGAGTATCCGGAGGTCAAGCCGCGGCTCGGTCAGGACGTCGTGCTGCACCGAGAGCAGTACGGGTCCGGCGCGCAGGATGCGGAGGACGAAGGGGTAGCCGCGTACGAGGACGCCATTGCGCAGTTCTACCGGGGCCAGGGCTTGCCGGACAGTTGGAGCGAGCGCGTCCTCGGTCGTTTTGCCGCACCGGGTGCGCTGGGGCACCGGGAAGGACTGCGGCAAGCATTGCTGCAGCGAGGGTTCGGATTCGAGTGAGGACTCGTCCGTGGGCAGTGCTCAACGGCAGACGACGGTGAGTCCGATTCCGCGCCAGACCTCGGTTTCGACGCGCTCGAATGCCCCGTCCTCGTGGTCGTACTCGTAGTCGACCTCGACGCGGTTCCCCTTGTCGCGTTGCTCGGTGACGACGCAATGACCCGACAGATTGCCCGACCGGTTCGTGATCGAATGAGGAATGTTGCGTTCGGTGAGAAGCTCGACCGCCGACTGCTGGCTCATGCCGACGACGACGGGAACGGTTTGTGCTGTGGCAGTGCCTGTTCCGAGAGCGACGGCCGCCGCGCCGGCAAAGAGTGCTGCAATAACCTTGGTGCGCATGAATTCTCCCGATGGTGAGTGACCCGCGAAATCGAACACGTCTATCGTGCGCCGGACATGCACCCGAACACATCCGGGCACGTCCCCCATCTCGACCCTGAACTCGACCTCGGGGTCGAGTTCGAATCCGGGGTGCGATGCGGGTGGGTCTGCGTACGATCGGGTCCATGGCGGGACGGACACGGGCGGCGCTTGCGCTGGGGAGCGGGGGCGCCAGGGGGTATGCGCACATCGGCGCAATCCAGGTGATCGAGGAACGCGGCCTCGAAATCGTCGGCGTGGCAGGCGCTTCGATGGGTGCGCTGGTCGGGGGTGTCTACGCGGCGGGCAAACTCGAGCCGTACACGCAGTGGGCGCTGAGCCTGTCCCAGATGGATGTCGTGCGGCTGCTCGACGTGTCGGTGTCGGCTCCCGGCGCCATCCACGCCGAGCGGATCCTGTCGAAGATGCGCGACATACTCGGAGAGGTCTCGATCGAGGATCTGCCGATCCCGTTCACAGCCGTTGCCACCGACCTCGCGGCGGGACGCGCGGTGTGGTTCCAGCGGGGTCCCGTCGACGCGGCGATCCGAGCGTCGATCGCAATTCCCGGCGTCATCACTCCCGTGGTGCTCAACGGCAGGGTTCTCACCGACGGAGGCACACTGTCGCCGTTGCCGATCGCCCCGACCGTCGGAATGCACGCTGATCTCACGATCGGCGTCAGTCTCGCCGGAGAGGACGGCGGTCGGCCGCACTCCCCCGAGAACGCGAGTTCGGAACCGCGGCCTGCCGAGGAATGGATGGGACGTTTCCGTCGTAGCGCTGCCTCGGTGCTCGAAACCGACATCGTGCGATCGGTGGTCAACCGGTTCTCCGCGAGCAGCGTAGACAACGACGACTCGTTCGCGGACACGACGGTCCCCGAGGCGGATACCGGAACGCACGACGCGCCGACGCCGAAGTTCGGACGCGTTGCGGTGATGAACCGGTCGCTCGACATCATGCAGTCGGCCCTGTCGCGGTTCCAGCTCGCCGCCTATCCGCCGGACGTGTTCGTCGAGGTCCCGCGAACCGCGTGCCGGAGTCTCGATTTCCACAGGGCCGCGGACATGATCGCTCTGGGAAGAGCGCTCACCGCGGCGGCGCTCGACGACGCCGGCATCCCGGACCCCGCCACGCGGGAGGTCGCGCCCGAACCGGCGAACGACGAGCCCGGATCGGCCTAGTCTGAGCCGGTGCAGACCGTACCGATCCAGTTACCCGACGGCACCACGACACCGGTGCGGTTGTTCGCGGGCCCCGATCACGAGCACGAATCCCGTCGCGATTCGTCACGCGCAGTGGTCGTGATCGTGCCGGGACTCGGCGTTCCCGCCGGATACTACGAATCGTTCGCCGAGGCGCTGACCGGGTACGGGTTCGATGCGGCGATCTGCGAACTGGCGGGGCAGGGGGACAGCCGCCCCCGGCCCGGACCGGAGAGCACCTACGGCTACCACGACATTGTCGCCGTGCATCTGCCCGCCGTGTTCGAGGTGGTGCGGGAGCGCTTTCCGGATTCGACGCCCTATCTGCTCGGGCATTCGATGGGAGGCCAACTCGGCGTGCTCTACGCGTCGCGGATCCGCGGCCGGCTCGGCGGGCTGATTCTCGTCGCTGCGGGCACCCCGTATTACCGGCACTACCGCGGTGCCCGCCGCCCCGGACTCCTGCTGGGCTCGGCGGCGATGTCGTTGACGTCGAGTGTCGCGGGTTTCTGGCCGGGCGACCGGATCGACGTGGCAGGATTCGGCCGGCAGTCCCGCGTCCTGATTTCCGACTGGGCGCGGCTCGCGCGCGGAGGCCGGTTCGATCCGGCCGGCGCCGACATCGACTACGAGGAGCGGCTTGCCCGCCTCACCCTGCCGGTCCTGTCGATCACCATCGAGGGCGACGAGCTGACGCCGGTGGAGTCGGCCCGCCACCTGCTGGGCAAACTGCCCGCCGCGGACATCACGACGTGGCACAACCCCCGGAAGCTCGGGCACAACGGCTGGATCCGCGACAACGCCGACACGGCGGCGAAGGTCGCCGCGTGGTTACGCGACCGCTAGGTCACGTGAGCTTGTCCGCCAGAAACGTGAAGGTCAGCGCCGACTTGAATGCCGCCTGCGCATTGTCGGCTGCACCGCCGTGTCCACCTTCGATGTTCTCGTAGTACCAGACTTCGTGACCCTCCTCCTCGAGGCGGGCGACCATCTTGCGGGCATGGCCGGGGTGGACGCGATCGTCGCGAGTGGAGGTCGTCACCAGGATCGGCGGGTACGTCGCATCCGGGTCGGTGTTCTGGTACGGCGAGTATCCGCTGAGGAACTCCCATTCTTCGGGCTTGTCGGGGTCGCCGTACTCGGCCATCCAGGAAGCACCGGCGAGCAGCAGGTGGTAGCGCTTCATGTCGAGCAACGGCACCTGGCACACGATCGCGCCGAGCAACTGCGGGTACCGGGTGAGCATCACGCCCATCAGGAGTCCGCCGTTGCTGCCTCCCTGCGCGCCGAGCTGCTCTGCCGTGGTGATGCCCCGCGCCACAAGGTCTTTCGCAACGGCGGCGAAGTCCTCGAAGACTTTGTGCCGGTTCTCCTTGAGCGCTTGGGTGTGCCAGCCCGGACCGTACTCGCCACCGCCGCGGATGTTGGCGATCACGTACGTGTAGCCCTTCTCGAGCCACGCGCGGCCGATACCTCCGCTGTAGGCGGGCACCATCGAGTTCTCGAATCCGCCGTAGCCGTACAGCAGGGTGGGTGACGGGCTCGCCGTATTGCGTCCCACCACGAAGTACGGAATCTGTGTGCCGTCGTCGGATGTCGCGAAATGCTGCACCACCGAAATGCCGGTGGCGTCGAAGAAGGACGGCGCGGACTTGATCGGCTCGATCCCGCCACCCACCGTGCCGGACAGCAGTGTCGCCGGGATCGTGAAGCCGCTCGAATTGAGGAAGAAGTCGTCGCCGGTGAGCGGGTCCACGTCGATGATCGATGTCGACGTCGCGTCCGGCACCCCGGGCAATTCCTCGTCCGACCAGCCGTCGGCGCCGGGGGTGAGGACCCGCATCTGGGTCTGCACATCGCGCAACGTGACGACGAGCAGATGGTTCTGCGTCCACGCGTACTGTTCGAGCGATGTGTGCTCGTCGGGAGTGAACAACACCGTCAGGTCCCGCGAGCCCGACAGGAACGAGGGATAGTCGGCAGCGAGCAACGCGCCGGCGGGGTGCCCCAGCCATTCGGAGCGGGTACGGATCAGCAGGTGATCGCGGTACACACTCACCCGCGCGTCGTGCGGAACTTCGAGTTCGACGAGTTCGCCGGTCGCCGTCAGTTCGAACCGCCGGGTCCGGTAGAAATCGAGAGCACGATCGACGAAACTGCGCTCGTAACCGGGGGTGTCGTCGTACCACGCGGATACCGCGACATCGCCCGCTTCGCCCTCGAAGACCGTGTCCACGTCCGCCAGGGGCGTTCCGCGCCGCCAGCGCGCGGCGATGCGGGGATATCCGGAGTCGGTCAGTGATCCCTCGCCGAAATCTGTTCCCACATAGACGGTATCGGCATCGATCCACCCGATGTCGGTCTTCGCCTCCGGCACTTCGAAGCTGTCCGGTCCGGAGACGAACTGCCGCGTGACGAGGTCGAACTCGCGAACGACCGTGGCGTCGGCACCGCCGCGCGAGAGGCTGATGAGCGCGCGCGTCTGGTCCGGACGCAGGACCTGGGCACCCGACCACACCCAGTTCTCGCCTTCCTCTTCGGCCACGGCATCGAGGTCGACCAGGACGTCCCACTCCGGGTTGTCGCGTACGTACTGGTCCATCGTGGTGCGTCGCCACAGCCCGCGCACATGGGTGGCGTCGCGCCAGTAGTTGTAGAGGTACTCGCCGCGGCGCCGGGCATACGGAATGCGAGCGTCGGTGTCGAGAACTTCGCGGATCCGGCTTTCGAGTGTGCCGAAACCGGTGCTGCGGGTATAGGCGTCGACCGTGCGGTCGTTGTGGGCGCGGACCCAGTCGAGCTGCTTCTCGCCCGTAACGTCCTCGAGCCAGAGGTACGGGTCGGTGGTGGTGTCGCTCATGACTTCATTTCTACCCGGCATTACGCTGCCGAGGTGCAGCTCACCCCCGCGGACGCGCAGATGTACTGGCTCTCCGATCGAATGCCGAACGATCAGTTCCTGCTCTTCTGCTTCGCTACCGACGCCGGTGTGGACGAGGTGCGCGAGGCGGTGCGCAGGCGTACCGACGTCATGGGGAAGTTGCTGTGCCGCGTCCGGGACGTTCCCCGGCATCTGGACTACCCGTATTGGTGTCCGAGAACTTTCGGCGACGACCTCGTCGCCGAGCACCGGCTCGACGATCCGTCGTGGGGGAACGTGCAGAACGCACTGGGGGCGCTCGTTGCGACGGTGCTCGATGCTCGGGTGAGCCCGTGGCGCCTGCACGTATTCACCGGAGTGCGCGGCGCGCCCCTGTGTGACGGTGCCGCCCTGGTGGTCGTCTGGCAGGTCTCGCACGCGTTCGCGGACGGCCGTGGGGCCACCGCCCTGGCCAGGGCGCTGTTCGGTGCGGACGAGCCACCGGCGTCCCCGCGTCCGGATCGAGGGCCCGTCGCGTGGGAGATGGTCGTTCGTGCCGCCGCCCGGTTTCCCGCGCAGGTCGTTCGCCTGGCGCGGTCGGGTCGGCGTGCGGCCGCTGCGGCACGCGCTCTCGACGCCGCGACCGCGGCAGGTGAGATACCGGCACCGGCCGCCGGGCGGCCACTCGTCGGCGTCAACTGCGATCCGGGCACCGAGCGCAGCGTCCGCGCCGTGGTGTTCCGGTCCGCTGCCTTCCGCGGTGGTGGACATACCGTCACCGTCGTCGCATTGACGGCGATCTCGGTGGCGCTGTCCAGGTTTCTCGAGACGCGCGGCGAGAGCGTGCCGGACAGGCTAGGTGTGGAGGTCACCGTGGCGGTCGGGGCCGTGGGTTCCGCGAACAACAACTATCGCAATGTCGGCGTCGACTTGTTCGTCACCGAATCCGACCTGGGTGTCCGGGCTGCCCGCATCGCTGCCGATCTGGGTGCGCGTCGTGAGAGAGTGACCGATCCGCTGTTCGCGCAGCGCGACGCGGCAGCCGAGCATGTTCCGGCCCCTCTGTCGCGGTTCGGGATCGTTCGGTACGCGTCGCCGCGTCCCGTCACCGTCACGGGAAACACCGTGGTGTCGAGCGTCTTCCGTGGTTCTGCCGACCTCGCCCTCGCCGGTGGGCCGGTGGTGTTCAGCGCCGGATTCCCGGCACTGTCGCCGGCCATGGCGTTGACCCACGGTGTCTACGGACTCGGAGAGACGGTCACGATCGGTGTGGCCGCGGGCAGTCGGGTGATTCCCGATCTCGATGCGTACGAGCAGATGGTGCGCGACGCCGTCGCCGAGGTCGGCGCGGCACTCTCCCCGGCGAGATGAGCGCCGGTGGAATAGCACCAGCCGCTGCGGTCCCGCGCATGTACCGTGCGGGGAGCAATCGAATCGGCGAGGCGGGGGCAGCACGGTCATGGGCGTATACGTAGTAACGGGATCAGCGTCGGGTATGGGCAGGGCGAGCGCGGAAAGACTGCGCGCCGCAGGCCACACCGTGATCGGTGTGGACATCCGGGACGCCGATGTGGTGGCCGACCTCTCGACTCCGCAGGGGCGGTCCGACGCCATCCGCGGCACCCTCGATCGGGCCGGAGCCACGCTCGACGGTGCGGTTCTCGCCGCCGGCCTCGGCCCCACTCCCGGCAGGGAACCGCTCATCGCCCAGGTCAACGTGCGAGGTGTGATCGATCTGCTCGTGGGCTGGCGCCCGGCACTCGCCGCGGCCGGAAACAGCAAGGTGGTGGTCTTCGGCTCCAACTCCACGACGACCACGCCGGGCGTACCGAATTCTGCGGTGAAGGCGTTTCTCGCGGGCGACATGGACAAGGGCGTCGCGCGGGCCACCAGGATCGCCAAATCGGGGCCGCCGTTCACCTACGCAGCGTCCAAGATCGCGGTGACACGCTGGGTTCGCCGCACAGCGGTGACGCCGGAATGGGCGGGCTCCGGCATCCGCCTCAACGTGCTCGCGCCGGGTGCCATCTCCACACCACTGCTCGACGCACAACTCGACAGTCCGTTGAAGAGGGCGGTCGAGAGCTTCCCTGTTCCGCTCGGCGGATTCGGCGACGCCGAACAGATCGCGCAGTGGGTCGAGTTCATGGTGTCCCCGGCCGCCGACTTCATGGCCGGCAGCGTGGTGGTTGTCGACGGTGGCACCGAGGCATACTTCCGGCCCGACGACTGGCCGGTTCGCGTGCCGTTCCGGTCGATACCCGGATACCTGCGCCGGATGCGCTCTTTCGCTCGCAGACCCGGCACCTCGGGCGACTGACCCGCATCCCCCGATCGGTTGATGCCGTCTGAGACCGTCGGGCGATGTGGCGGCCCGCCCCCGCCGGGCAAGCTCGGACCATGCCCATCGTAGAAGTGAAAGGCCTGTACAAACGGTACGGCGACCGCGCCGCCGTCGACGGCGTGAGTTTCGATGTCCGAGAAGGAGAGATATTCGGAATTCTCGGCTCCAACGGGGCTGGGAAGACCACCACGGCCGAATGCGTTTCCGGCTTGCGGGCACCGGACGAAGGGACCGTACGCGTCGCCGGGCTCGACCCGGTCGCCGACCGCCGCGTGCTGACGGAACTGCTCGGGGCTCAGCTACAGCAGAGCGAACTCCAGCCGAAGCTGACCGTGCAGGAGGCTCTCGACCTCTACGCATCGTTCTACCCGCGTCCCGCGGACGGGACGGCGCTGGCCGAACGGCTCGGCCTCGAGCACGTGCTCGACACCCGGTTCGCGAAGTTGTCGGGGGGACAGCAACAGCGCCTCTTCATCGCGCTCGCGCTGATCGGATCGCCGCGGGTGGTAGTGCTGGACGAACTCACCACGGGCTTGGATCCGCGTGGCCGCCGCGAGACATGGTCGCTGATCGAAGAGATCCGGGACTCGGGGGTCACGGTGCTGCTGGTCACCCATTTCATGGAAGAGGCGCAGCGGTTGTGCGACCGGGTCGCGGTATTCGATACCGGCAGGATCAAGGCGCTGGGCACGCCCTCGGAACTCATCGCCCGCACCTCGACAGCGGTCGTCGTCTCGTTCCGCCCGTCGGCTCCGCTCGATCCGGACGCCCTGACGGCATTGCCCGGAGTCCTGGCAGTGCGTCACGACCACGACCGGCTGGTCGTGGAAGGCAACGACGACTCGGTCGATGCGGTGCTCGCGCTCCTCGCCCGCGACGGCATCTCCGCTCGACGGCTCCGCATCACGGAAGCCACGCTCGACGACGCATTCCTCGATATCACGACCCCGGAGAAACGGCCATGACGACGACCGATACGAATCCCGTGACCGCGGTAGTGCGCACCGAAGCGCGCCTGTTCGTCCGCGAACCCGGCGCGATGTTCTGGATCCTCGCCTTCCCTGTCGTCCTGCTGACGATTCTCGGCCTCATCCCTGCCTTCCGGGAGGCGGACGCGAGTCTCGGGGGACGCCGGGTGATCGATCTCTACGTTCCGACCGTGGTGTTGCTGTCGATGATCGTCGCGGGTATCCAGACGATGCCTGCTGTGCTGTCGTCGTACCGCGAACGCGGAATCCTGCGCCGGCTGTCGGTGACCCCGGCCCGGCCGGTGACACTTCTGCTGGCGCAGATCGTGGTTCACGCCGTGGCCGTGGCCGGGTCGGTCGTGCTCGCCCTGCTCGTCGGCCGTGGTGTGTTCGGAGTGGCATTCCCGGAGCAGCCGTGGGGCTACGCGCTGGCGGTGCTCCTCACGCTTGCGGCGGCGCTGAGCATGGGCGCTGCGATTGCCGCCGTCTCGGGGACCACACGGATCGCGCAGACGATCGGCACCATCGTCTTCTTTCCGATGATGTTCTGTGCCGGGGTGTGGCTCCCGGTCCAGACCATGCCGGATCTGCTGCAGCGGATCGTCGAGGTGACGCCCTTCGGTGCGGCCTCGCAGATCCTCGACCAGGCGGCCCGAGGGGAGTGGCCCAGTGCGGGTGGCCTGATGGTGGTGGCGTTGTGGGCGGTGGCATTGACGGCCGCAGCGGCACGCTGGTTTCGCTGGCAGTAGAGATCGGTCCGCGGCAGTGACACCGGTCGGCAGTGACATTCCGTTGGCAACGACGACATTCCGTTGGCAACGACGGCGGCACCCGTCATGCTGAACAACGTGGCGACGGACACCGCGATGGCAGCGCCCCCGACAGACGAGTACTGGGAGCGTATCTACAGGTGGGGACCGTGGGTGCTGCTCGCGGTCGGGACGATCCTGTCCCTGGCCTCCGCGAACCTGCTCATGACGCCGGCAGAACGTGTTTCGGCTCTGGTGCTGGTTGGCGCCGCAGTGTGCTGGGAGCGCTGGTGGTGGCGTCGCGACAAGGACGCTGTGTACTTCACCGGGCGCACTGTTCTTGCGTTCGTCCTGACCTGGCTCAATCCGTTTTTCGCGTTTTACGCCTTCATCGGGTACTTCGACGCAGAGCGGTTGCTCCCCGAGCGTTGGATGCGAGTGGGGCTGCTCTCGACAGCGGTGACGATGGCGGGATCCCAGAGCGGGGGTCTCCCGCCGTCGGGCCTCACCATGTGGATCGCGTTCGGTGCGTTGTTCGTCATCAACTCCTCGATCGTGATGATGATGCTCCGAATCAGTGCGC
Source organism: Rhodococcus sp. NPDC060084 (assembly GCF_042730335.1). Lineage (NCBI taxonomy): Bacteria > Bacillati > Actinomycetota > Actinomycetes > Mycobacteriales > Nocardiaceae > Rhodococcus > Rhodococcus sp. NPDC060084. Next base: position 13,689 of record NZ_JBHWWX010000047.1, on the reverse strand, counting down.
GAGAGGAGACGCTGACGCAGGAACGGATCGACGCGATCGCGGAACTCGAACGCACGAATCACCGTCTGGAACAGGCTCTCTCCGAAAACGAGGCACTCCACGCGCAGCTCGTGCTGCGCGCGCGGGAGGCCGGCATCGACGACGAGCGGCGACGTCTCGCCGCCGAGATCCACGACACCCTGGCGCAGGGTCTCACGGGGATCGTCACGCAATTGCAGGCGGCGCAGAACACCGTCGACCCGGTCGTGGCCGGGGGGCATGTGGAGCGGGCCGCGGCACTTGCTCGCCGTAGCCTGTCCGAAGCCCGTCGCTCCGTGCAGAATCTGCTCCCGCAGGCGCTCGAGCACGGCACACTCGACGAGGTGCTGGGCCGAGTGGTGAAGATGTGGGAGGCGGACTCCGGGGTAGCCGCCGTATTCACCGTGACCGGCACAGCCGAGCCGTTGCACGACGACATCGGCGCGACGCTCCTGCGCATCACCGAGGAGGCACTCGCCAACGTGAGCAAGCATGCGGGGGCGGGACGTGTCGGTGTCACGGTCTCGTATATGGAAGACGAGGTGAGCGTGGATGTGCGAGACGACGGATGCGGTTTCGATCCGTCCGCAGGATCGGTTCGCGGGTTCGGCTTGAGGGGCATGCAGTCCCGGGCGGCCCGCGTTGCCGGCGAAGTGACTGTCGAGTCGGAGCGCGGTGCCGGGACGGCGGTCTCGGTGCGGGTTCCGCTGGTGCGGGTGGGAGCAGCGGAATGAGCGCCGACGCGATCACAGTGCTGATCGCCGACGATCATCCGGTCGTCCGCGACGGCCTGCGTGGGATGTTCGCCGCGTCAACCGAATTCGCGGTCGTAGGAGAGGCGTCGTCCGGACCGGAGGCTGTGGTGGTGACTGTGGCGCTGGATCCGGATGTGGTGCTGATGGACCTACGGATGCCGAGGGGCGGGGGAGTCGAGGCGATCGCCGAACTCACCGCCCGCAAGGTCCGGAGCCGCGTACTCGTCCTCACGACATACGACACCGACGCCGACGCCTTCTCGGCTATCGAGGCCGGAGCGATCGGCTACCTGCTCAAGGACACGCCCCGTGACGAACTGTTCGCGGCGGTGCGCGCTGTCGCGGAGGGACGCACCGTCCTCTCGCCGGTGGTGGCGTCGCGACTGCTGTCGCGCGTGCGCGCCCCGGCCGCATCGAGGACGCTCAGCGCGCGGGAGCGTGAGGTACTGACCCTGGTGGCGAAGGGCACGTCGAACCGCGCGATCGCGCAGGAACTGTTCATCAGCGAGGCGACGGTCAAGACGCATCTGACCCACATCTTCGGGAAGCTCGAGGTGGCGGATCGCGCCGCGGCGGTGGCGACCGCGTACGACCGCGGCATCCTGGGCTGAAGCGCCCGCTTCGTACCTACCGGTGGGTAACCGGACCATCGGCAGACAGCCGAATGGGGCAGGACTACCCTGTATGGCTGTGACCTCACACTATGACGTCGTTGTCCTCGGAGCCGGTCCCGGTGGGTACGTCGCTGCTATCCGCGCGGCACAGCTGGGATTGAGCACCGCCATCATCGAGCAGAAGTACTGGGGCGGTGTCTGCCTGAACGTCGGCTGCATCCCCTCGAAGGCACTTCTCCGAAATGCCGAACTGGCACATCTCTTCACCAAAGAGGCCAAGACCTTCGGTATGTCGGGAGACGTGTCCTTCGACTTCGGTGCCGCCTACGACCGCAGCCGCAAGGTAGCCGACGGTCGCGTCAAGGGCGTGCACTTCCTGATGAAGAAGAACAAGATCACCGAGTACGACGGTAAGGGCTCGTTCGTCGACGCCAAGACCATCGAGGTTTCGCTCAGCAAGGGCGGAACCGAGCAGGTGACCTTCGACAACGTCATCATTGCGACGGGTTCGGTCACCAAGCTCCTGCCGGGAACCGAACTCAGCGAGAACGTCGTCACGTACGAGGAGCAGATCCTCACCCGCGACCTTCCCGGATCGATCGTCATCGTCGGTGCCGGTGCCATCGGCATGGAGTTCGGCTACGTCCTGAAGAACTACGGGGTCGACGTCACCATCGTCGAGTTCCTCGACCGGGCACTGCCCAACGAGGACGCGGACGTCTCCAAGGAGATTGCCAAGGCCTACAAGAAGCTCGGCATCACCATCAAGACCGGTGCCGCGGTCCAGAAGATCTCCGACAACGGCTCGGACGTCACCGTCGAGATCAAGGACAACAAGTCCGGCAACGTCGAGACGATGACCGTCGACAAGGTCATGCAGTCGGTGGGATTCGCCCCGCGCGTCGAAGGCTACGGCCTCGAGAAGACCGGAGTCGAGCTCACCGATCGCGGCGCCATCGCCATCGACGAACGGATGCGCACCAACGTCGACGGCATCTACGCCATCGGTGACGTCACCGCAAAGCTCCAGCTCGCCCACGTCGCCGAGGCTCAGGCCGTCGTCGCTGCCGAGACCATCGGTGGTGCCGAGACCCTCGAGCTCGGCGATTACCGGATGATGCCCCGCGCGACGTTCTGCCAGCCGCAGGTCGCGTCCTTCGGACTCACCGAGCAGCAGGCGAAGGACGAAGGCTACGACGTCAAGGTCGCGACCTTCCCGTTCACCGCGAACGGCAAGGCGCACGGACTCGCCGACCCCACCGGTTTCGTCAAGCTCATCGCCGACAAGACCCACGGTGAACTTCTCGGCGGCCACCTCATCGGCCCCGACGTCTCGGAGCTGCTCCCCGAGCTGACCCTCGCCCAGAAGTGGGATCTGACCGTCAACGAACTGGCGCGCAACGTCCACACGCACCCGACGCTCAGCGAGGCGCTGCAGGAGGCCATTCACGGTCTCGCAGGGCACATGATCAACTTCTGATCTTTCGGAACCTTCCGGTCGGGCGGACCCGTTCGGATGTACCGGCTCAGCCCGGGGCGACTCGACCGTCGTCCCGGGCTGACGTCGTTTCGAGGGATGCCCGCGCCCGGGTGCTGCAGATACGCTCCACGTTCACGAAGTACACGAAGAACCTCGTGGCGATCGAGGTCATCGCACGAAAGAAGGCGGCATGACGACAACGAACGGTAAGGACGGCAAGCTCACCGTCATCGAAGGTCTCGCGACCCTCAACCCTCAGACCGGCGACACCCCGCGCATCGAGAAACTGGCGTCGGGGACGGGCGCCACGGTGATCCGTATCAGCTTCACCGCGGGGCAGACGATGGCGGATCATCAGGCGATGTTCCCCATCGTGGTGCAGACGGTCGTCGGCGACATCTCCTTCGGGACCGAGGAACAGACCGTCTCGCTGGTGCCCGGCACCGCCGTTCACGTCGACGCGGGCATCGTGCACCGTCTCTACGCGAATATCGACTCGGTAGTGATGCTGACGATCTTGCGGTGATGTCGACGATCCCGCGGTGATGTCCGTGATCTCCAGGTGACGACGCGGCGGAGCCGTCCGGTTTGTCGCAGAGCCGGCGGCACCGCGCGTTAAGGTGACGAAATGGCGGAACGCGGAGCTCGGCCCCATGTACACCCGGTTCGCAAGTGGCTGTTGCACGCGGTGCGGCGACTGTTCACACCTCTCGAACCGGACCACTACCTCGAGATGATCAACCCACTTTGGTCCACCCGTGAGCTCCGCGGACGGGTGGAGCGGGTGGTGCCGGAGAGCGAGGACACCGCCTCGGTCCTCATCCGGCCCGCGTACGAGTGGCCCGGGCACGAACCGGGCCAGTACGTCCGGCTCGGAGTCATCATCGACGGCGTCTACCACTGGCGGGCCTACTCCCTGACGTCCGATCCGGACCCCCGGGACGGACTCATCAGCGTCACGCCGAAAGTCGTCGAGGGCGGGGTCGTGTCGCCCTACCTCGTACGGAAGATCGCCCCGGGCGAGATCGTGCGCCTCGGCGAGGTGGAAGGTGTCTTCACCCTCCCCGATCCGGTCCCGGCCCAGCTGCTGTTCATCAGCGCGGGCAGCGGCATCACGCCCATCATGAGCATGCTGCGCAGCCTCGATCACCGGAACCTGCTCCGCGACGTCGTGGTGGTGCACTCTGCGTCGGCCCCCGACGACGTGATCTTCTCCTCGGAACTGCGCGACCTCGACGCCCGCCATCCGGGTCTGTGCCTGGAGGTCTGGATCAGTGGCGAGCGGGGACGGATCACACCCGGTGACCTGGACGACGTGTGCCCGGACTGGCGCGCACGGGAAACGTTCGTCTCCGGGCCGCGTGAGCTGCTCGACGTGCTCGAGGAACATTGGAACGACCAGGCCGACTCGCAAAGATTCCACCTCGAACGTTTCCAGCCCGTTATCGGGGGGAATGCGGGAAGCGGCGAGGGCGGCACCATCCACTTCCTCGACAGCGAACAGGACGTCGAGTGCGACGGGGGAACCCCGATCCTGGTCGCGGGCGAGAACGCCGGCCTCAAGTTGCCGTACGGCTGCCGTATCGGTATCTGCCACACCTGCGTGGGCACGTTGCATTCCGGGCAACTCCGGGACCTGCGAACCGACGAGGTGAGCGAACCCACCGGGGCTTCGGTGCGTACCTGCATCCACACCGCGGAGGGTGACATCGAAATAGAGCTGTGAGCGGCGACAGCTCCCGACGAATGGGGCACGTATGACGAACACCGAAGAGGCGACCGCACCCGCGTCTCCGGAAGTGGATAGCCCGCTCGCTCATCTGAGCGCAGAGACACTCGATCGTCTGGCCGAAGAATTCGATGCGATCCACGACGAGGTGTACGCAAGCCTCGGCGAGAAGGACCGCAAGTACATCAAGTCCGTCATCGCAGCGCAGCGCCAGCTCGTCGTGGCCGGCAGAGTCATTTTGTTCGCGTCCTCGTCGAAGCCCGCCTGGGTGGCCGGGACGGCATGCCTCGGGATGGCGAAGATCCTCGAGAACATGGAAATCGGACACAACGTCATGCACGGCCAGTGGGACTGGATGAACGACCCGGACATCCACTCCTCCGTGTGGGACTGGGACACCGCGTCCACGGCTGAAGCGTGGAAGCACTCGCACAACTACGTCCATCACACGTACACCAACATTCGGGGCCTGGACAAGGATCTCGGATACGAGATCATGCGGATCGACCCGAAACAGCGGTGGCAACCGGTCTACCTCGCCCAACCGTTCTACAACGCCCTGCTCACCGTGCTGTTCGAATGGGGCGTCGCCCTGCACGACCTGGATCTCGAGGCGCTCTGGGCGGGCGAGAAGTCGCCCACGCAGGTACTCGAAGAGCTCAAGGGCATCGCCGGAAAGGCGAAGGCCCAATTCGTGAAGGACTATGTGGGGTGGCCGCTCGTCAGCGCCGCGGTGTTCGGTCTGGCGCAGGTCGCGATGCGCGGAAAGCTGCCGCAGCCGAAGACGTCCCGCGTGGGCGGATGGCTACGCCGATCCGGTAGGTGGGGCGCCGGCGCCGACATCGCCGACCGGTGGCTGCCCGGCGTCGAGAAGACGTTCCTGTCGACCCTGGCCGCGGACGTCACCGCGAACATCATCCGCAACGTGTGGGCCCACGCCATCATCTTCTGCGGCCATTTCCCGGACCAGACGTACACGTTCTCCAAGAAGGAAGTCGAGAACGAGTCGCGCGGCGGCTGGTATGTCCGCCAGCTCGTGGGTTCGGCGAACATCGAGGGAAGTCCGCTGTTCCACGTCATCAGCGGCAACCTCGGCTATCAGGTGGAACATCACCTGTTCCCCGACATGCCGAGCACCCGGTACTCCGAGGTGGCGCCCAAGATCAAGGACATCTGTGAGCGCTACGACCTGCCGTACAACACCGGGCGGTTCGGGCAGCAGTGGTGGATGGTGCACCGCACCATCGCACGTCTCGCGTTCCCCGGCGGCAAGGCACGCCCGAAGCCCGGCCCCTACCGCAGTTCCGCTGATCCGACGGGAGAAGCCGCCCCGAGCGAGGCGGCCCGTTTCCGTCGGCGGATGCCGTCGGACCACCCCGCCGCAGGCCCGGAGCACGAGGGCGGCGGCGTCGCCGTCGATCCGCCGCCCCGCTGACCCTTCCGTCTTCTACCGCCCCGACTGGCGGTAGGCGACCCAGCCGCCGAACTCGGTGATGTCCACCGCGTCGGCGGCTGCGTCGTGCGTGCACCCGAACCCGACGACGGCGCGACCGTCCGACAGTTCCACACTCGTCAGCGTCATCGGGGCGGGCAGGGCCGCCAGAAAACGGCCCAGTCCCGCTTCGGAGATGCGGAACAGTTCGCCCGCGATCGAGGCCCCTGCTCCGGCACCGTGGCGCACCAAGCCGGGCTTCGGCGGTGTGGTGTCCAGTGCCATCAGGCGATACGCATCGGACGTACGGATCTCTTCCGTGAAGCGCGCTCCGAGATTCTCGAGCTGGAAGTGGAGCGGTTGCCCACGCAGGTGTGCTCCGAACACGGCGAGGTCCACGCCGGAATCCACGAAGAGCGGAGCCGTGCCGCCCGTCAGTGCCGCCGCGACGTCGATCCCGATCTGATCGTGGAACGCCGGTACGACCACCATGACGCCGAACGGGTTGCCCGCGGCCGTGGGTTGTCCGGGCACCGCCACCGCTGCCATATCCAGCAGGTTGCAGAAATTCGTGTACGTCCCCATGCGGCGGTTGATGCCGAGTGGATCCGCCTGTACCGCAGCGATAGTCGGATGTTCGGTCGTCGTGGGCAGTAGCAGTCCGTCGAACCCGTCGAGGAGACGCACCGCCTGAGCCTTCGTGCGGGTGAGGGTGTCGAGGTCCGCGACGAGTTCGTGCGCGGCAGGCTTTCTCGCGCCGGCGACGATAGCGGCGACCGTCGGGTCCGCACCGGTCCGCGCGGCGGAGAGGAACTCGCCCACCGCGGCGTAGCGCTCGGCGACCACCGCGCCGTCGTAGAGCAGAGTTGCCGCGTCGAGCAGAGGGGAGATGTCCACCTCGTCGACGTCGATTCCGCGCTGCTGGGCCGCGACCACCGTGAGGGCGAACGCTTCGCGATACTCGTCGCACAGTGCGTCGAGGTCCTCCGGCCGCGGCACGGCCAGGCGAATCGCCGACGACGCGGCCAGTCGGACGTCGGCGGGCCAGGAACGGCTGCGTGCATCGCGAGGGTCCGGGCCCGCCATCACCGCCGCCGCGGCTGTGGCGAGATCGAGGTCTCGCGCGAGGACGGTCAAGCAGTCGTAATCGATACAGGCAGGAACGACTCCGTACGTCGGGATGACACCGAGCGTGGCTTTGATGCCGACGATGCCGTTCAACGCTGCGGGCACCCTTCCGGATCCGGCTGTGTCCGTGCCGATCCCGATGTCGGCAATGCCCAGGCCCACCGCGACGGCCGAACCCGAACTGGATCCGCCCGAGACGCGCTCCGGGTCCCACGCACTCCGCACGGCACCGTACGGACTGCGGGAACCCACCAGCCCGGTCGCGAACTGGTCGAGGTTCGTCTTGCCGAGCACCACGGCACCGGCCTCGACGAGTCGCGCGACGCCGGTGGCGGTGGTCTCGGGGGTGTAGGCGAATTCGGGGCACCCCGAGGTCGTGGGTATCCCCGCGACGTCCACGTTGTCCTTCACGGCCACGAGCAGCCCCGCGAGGGGCAGGCTCTCACCCGCGGCGACGCGTGCGTCGACCGCTGCGGCGTCGGCGAGAATGCCGGTGGTGTCGCGGAGGGTGATCCACACCTCGGGCCGATCCACTTCCTCGATGCGGCGCAATGCATTCCGGGCTCGTTCGGTGGCGGTGATCGCGCTGCCCGGGGCGAGCGCCGCACTGTCGTTCGTTGCGCTGCCGGTACTCACGGTCATGCTGCTGCTCCGATCACGAGGAGTGGGGTACCGGGCGCCACTTTGCTACCGGGTTCCACGAGGACTTTCAGAACTGTTCCCGCCGCGTCGGTGAGGACGGGCATCTCGAGCTTCATCGCTTCGAGAATAACTGCGGTGGTACCGGAGGCCACGTGGTCACCTTCGGTCACCTCGACCCGCCAGACGTTGCCGACCATCGGTGCCTCCACGACCGTCGCGCCCGCAGGCATTCCGGCGAGGGGGTCGACGGGTGCGGACACCTCGACGGGTTCGGCATCGACGCGGTCGAACTCACCGGCGGCGTGCCACGCGCGCTTCTCGACTTCGAACGCCACGGATTGTTTCTCGTCGAACGCTGCGATCGACTCGGCATTGTCTTCGAGGAATCGGAGATGGTCGGCGAGAACGAACGTGCCGTCCGAGACGTCGGCGTCGAACCGGCCGGCCTTCGACGCGGCCCGGTACTCGAGCAACTGCTCCGGTGTCACCGGCTCCCAGACGATGCGGTCGAAGAACCGGAACAGCCACGGCTTGCCCTGTTCGAACGGCCCGGTCTGCCGGTAGCCGGACCAGATGGGGACGGTCCGGCCGACCAACTGGTACCCGCCCGGCGACTCCATGCCGTAGACACACAGATATTTGCCACCGATACCGACGGCGTCGGACGGGGTCCAGGTGCGCGCCGGGTTGTACTTGGTGGTCACGAGGCGGTGCCGGGGATCGAGGGGAACCGCAAGGGGAGCACCGAGATACACGTCGCCGAGTCCGAGGACGAGATACTCGGCGTCGAAGACGGCGTCACGCACCTGGTCGACGGACTCCAATCCGTTGATGCGCCGGATGAATTCGATGTTCGACGGCAGCCAGGGCGCCTCGTCGCGGACACCGCTCCGGTACCGGGAGATCGCCTCGGAGATCGACGGGTCGTCGAACGAGAGCGGAAGACGCACGGTGCGGCTCGGAACCACGAGGTCGCGTGTCGCGGGGAGTTCGGTCTCGAGATCCTGCAGCACACCGAGTAGGCGGTAGGCCGGCAGCACATCAGGATCGAAGTGGATGTGCAGCGACCGCACGCCGGGCGTCACGTCCACGATTCCCGGAAGACCTGTCGCTGCGAGAGCCTCGGAGAGTGCGTGCACGCGCATGCGCAACCCCAGGTCGAGCACCATGTCCCCGTACTCGACGAGGATGTTGTCGTCGCCGCCGCGCAGATAGACGGCCTCGGGACGGTCGAGGACGGCCTCCGTCCGGCCCAGTCGGCCGCCGTCGGACGTGGTCTGCCGTTCCACCGGCGGAAGGTCCGCTCCGCGGACGGTGGCGGTGCGCAAGGCGGCCGCACCGGCGTCGGTCACCGGGACGAACCGCAACGAGTCACCCGGCCGGATCTGTCCCAGCTTCCAGCGGTGACCGGACACGACGGTGAGCGGGCACGCGAACCCGCCGAGGCTGGGGCCGTCGGGACCGAGCAGGATCGGGGTGTCACCCGAGACGTTGAGAGCGCCGACGCTGTACGGATTGTCGTGCAGGTTCGACGGGTGAAGACCGGCGTCGCCACCATCGGTGCGAGACCAGGTGGGTTTCGGGCCGTCGAGCCGGATACCGGTCCGGTTGGCGTGGCTCTGCACCGTCCAGGTGGTGTCGTAGAACTGGCTGATGTCTTCGGGGGTGAAGTAGTCGGGTGCCGGTTGCGGACCTTCGGCGACCGCGAGGTGCCAGGTGTGCGTGAACTCCGGCCGCCCCTCGGCCGGCACGGGAGCGGGCTCGCGGTCGGTGGCGGTGTCGGCGACGCCCAGGACATCGCCGGTGGCCACGGCGCGCCCGGTGACGCCACCGAAGCCGCCGAGCGTGAAGGTCGACGCGCTGCCGTGGTACAGCGGTACGTCGAGGCCACCGCGCACGGCGACGTAGGTGCGCAGGCCGGTGTCGGCGGGGGCACCCACGTCGAGCACCGCACCGGCGGGAACCTCGATCGGCTCCCACATCGGTACCGGCTCGCCGTCCAGCGTCACCTCGGCCGGGGCGCCGGTGACACACACGAACGTGGCGTCGGAGAACTCGAGGCGCGGGCCCTGCAGCGTGCATTCGAGTCCGGGAGCGCCCTCGGGATTTCCGACGGCCACGTTCGCCGCACGCAACGACAGGTCGTCCATCGGCCCGGACGGCGGGATTCCCACCTCCCACAACCCGGTACGGCCGGGAAAGTCCTGGACGGTGGTCATCGTGCCCGCCCGCACCACGTCGATACGGTGCCCGGTCGCGCGCAGTCCCGCCAGGGTGGAGGTGGCGTGCTCGGCGGCCAGAACCGGAGGGGCAGTGCAGATACGGCGAAGCTGGGGCAGGTTCGTCTGGACGCCGTAGAGATGGGTGTCGTCGAGCGCGTCGGCCAATGCCGCGAAGGCGGTGCGGCGGGACTCGCCGTGCACGATCACCTTGGCGAGCATCGGGTCGTAGAACGAGCTGACCTCGGTCCCGGTGTCCACCCACGTCTCGATCCGGGTGTGTGCGGGGAACTCCACCTGGGTGAGCAGGCCCGCGCTCGGCCGGTAGTCGTGTCCGGGGTCCTCGGCGTACACCCGCGCTTCCACTGCGTGGCCGCTGATCGCGGGTCCGGTGTCGGGCAGCGCGTCGAGCATGTCGGTCTCACCGCGCGCGAGCCGGAGCATCCATTCGACGAGGTCGACGCCTGTGACCTCTTCGGTCACAGGATGTTCCACCTGGAGCCGGGTGTTCATTTCGAGGAAGGATGCCTCACCTCGGTCGATGTCGTAGACGAACTCCACCGTTCCCGCAGACCGATAGTGCACGGAGTCCGCGAGCGCGCGGGAAGACGACAGCAACTGTTCGACGATCTCGTCGGGCAGGTTCGGAGCGGGTGCTTCCTCGACGACCTTCTGGTTGCGGCGCTGCAGGGAGCAGTCGCGGGTGCCGAGACTGAGAGTGCGGCCGTGCCCGTCGCCGAACACCTGCACTTCGATGTGTCGCGCATGTGCCACGAATCGTTCGAGGAACACACCGGACGAGGAGAAATTGGCCGACGCGAGGCGCAGCACCCGTTCGTATGCGGAGCGGAGATCGTCGGGACCGAAGCACGCCTGCATGCCGATGCCCCCACCGCCACCGACTGCTTTGAGCATGACCGGATACCCGATTTCCTCGGCCGCGACGAGGGCGTCGTCGAGCGAGCCGAGTAGTCCGCTGCCCGCCACGAGCGGAACTCCCACGGCGCGCGCGGCCTCTCGCGCGGTGTGTTTGTCACCGAACACGCGTAACTGCTCGGGAGTCGGCCCGACGAACGCGATACCCGCCGCCTCGCACGCGGCAGCGAAATCGGCGTTCTCGGAGAGGAATCCGTAGCCCGGATGGATCGCCCCGGCGCCGGTCGCCTGGGCGGCCTCGATCACCAGATCGGCGCGCAGATACGACTCGGCTGCGGGGGCCGGGCCGAGTCGCACGGCCACGTCGGCGAGTTCGACGTGTGCGGCAGAGGCGTCGGCATCGGAGTACACGGCGACGGTCTTGAGGCCGAGCAGATGAGCCGAACGCATGATGCGACAGGCGATCTCGCCGCGGTTGGCGACGAGCAGGGTATCGAAGGCGTAGGTCAAGGCGAGCTCCTCGGATAGGGGCGGGACGGCAGCGCTGTCAGTCGGCCAGCGACATCGCGGTGACCGCGCGGGTCACCCTGTCGAGAACAACGGAGAGAGATTCGCCGATATGGCGGTGGAGCAGGGTGCGAGCGGTAGGAAGGTCGTCGTCGAGGACGGCGTCGAGGATGCCGAGATGCTCTGCGATCGACGTTTCGATGCGGCTGTTGACCATGAAGTCGTACATCCGTACATGGCGAATCCGGGAGTTGACGGACTCGAGCGCGCTCACGAGTTCGGTGTTCCCGGACGACGCCAGCAGCGCTACATGGAACTCCTCGTCGGCGACGACGAAGCCCGGTTCCTGCGCCGGCGGGTCGTCGGCAAGTGCCCGCCACCGCGTACGTTCGGATTCGAGTGCCGTCCGGTCGTGCCGCACGGCCGGATCGTCGAGTGCGCGGGTGATGCCCTGCAATTCCAGGGTGATTCGCAGTTCGTACAGATTCCGGATGCGCGGAATGCTCGGCGGCTGGGGTGAGAATCCGTAGTCTTCTCTGCGAATCAGACCGTCGGAGACGAGCATCGCGAGTGCTTCGCGTACCGGAGTGCGTGAGATACCGAACCGTGCAGCGAGTTTCGGCTCCGTCATACGGTCGCCGACACGGACCGACCCGTTCATCACATCGTCACGCAACTGGCGGTAGACCTGGAGCCGCAGCGGCTCCGGTGTCCCTGTGTCCGTTTCTGTCGACATAGCTGTATACGCTATTGACCTGCGATGACACCGTTGTGACGCCGTGTTACGGCCGGGTTAGAGGATGCTCACGTTCACCGTGTGAGCAGGTGCCGGTGACTAACCGAAGTCGCGTTCGAGGCGGAGAGTGCCGATCGTGGTGGCCAGACCGTCGTATTGGGTGACCAGCAAGCAGAATTCGATGAGCTTTCGATCGTCGAGGTGATCCGCGAGCGTCGACCACGTCTCGTCCGAGAGATCTTTCGTCGCGACCAGTTCGTCGACGGCGCCGAGGATCGCGCGGTGACGGGGGCTCCAGCCCTCGGCGTCCGGCCCGGCGACGATGCGCGCACGGAGGTCGTCGGTGATGCCGGCGCGCCGGCCCAGCCGGGTGTGATGGTCGGTCTCGTATGCGCTGCCCCGCAAGTGCGCGACCCGCAGGATGATCATCTCGCCCTCGAAGCGGCCGAGCCTGCCGAAGGGCATCAACATGCCGGAATAGTGCAGCCATCCCCGGAACAACCGCCCCGTCCGTCCGAGCGTGCTGAACAGATGGGCGTCGGTGGTCCCCGCCGCCGCGGAGAGCGCTTTCCATGCGGCCCAGTTGAGAGGACCGAGTTCCCTGAAACGTCCGGGCCGGATGCGGGGCGTCATACCCGCCAGTGTCGCACGATCACTCACGGACCGCCCGGGCAAGCCGCGCCACGTTCAGGGCTTCCTCCGAGCGCCGTACGACTACGGTCCGGGAGGTGCCGATGTGTTCGAGGAGCATGCGGTGCGCGTCGTCGAGTCTGTTGTCCAGGACGAGTTCCGCGACGGCGATGTGCTCGTCGACCGTGTCGGAGATCCGGTCCGGGGTGAGGTAGTCGAACATGCGCACCGGCCGCACTTTCTGATTGACCACGGCAAGTGCGTCGCACAGCGCACGGTTTCCGGACGCCGCCAGCATCGTGAGATGGAATTGCTCGTCGAGGGTCACAAATCCTGCGTCGGGTTCCGGAAGATTTCGGCGGATGCCGTACCAGCGGTCGAGTTCGGGACCGAGAATGTCGGGGTCGTGCCGGATGGAGTCGTCGTCCTGTGCGCGCCGGATTCCGCGAAGTTCCAGGGTGATCCGGAGTTCGTAGAGGCCCGCGAGATCTTCGAGGCGCGGGCGATACGGAAACAACCCGTACTCGCGACGTTCGACGAGACCGTCGGACACGAGCCGAGCCAGCGCCTCGCGCACCGGGGTGCGCGACACCCCGTAGTGCTCGGCGAGCCGTTCCTCACTGAGGCGTTCGTCGGGGGTGAGGTCGCCGGACATCAGGTCGGTGCGCAAGGCCCGGTAGACCTGTTCCCGCCGGGTGACGCCGGGACGCATCAGATCGCCATCGCCGCGCGGACGGTTGTCGCGGCGTCCGCGCCACCCTCTCCGGTGGAGGTGACGCGCCCGGATTCGAGCACGTAGTAGTGGCGCGCGTTGTCGAGGGCGAAGCCGATGTGCTGTTCGACGAGCAGGACACCGAGGTTTCCGCCGCGACTGAGTTCGACGATGGTGTTCTCGATCTCGGCGACCACCGAGGGCTGGATGC
>NZ_JBHWWX010000046.1:0-29329 GCF_042730335.1 Rhodococcus sp. NPDC060084 | reverse complement strand
CCGACAGAGTGTCGGCGCCCCGTTCGCGTTGTACCGGGACGGTGCGAACCGGTATTCGCGACTACTTCGCGGACACCGAACGTCCGGCGGACCGCAGGTCGTTGCACGCCTCGATGACACGCTCCGTCATCGATGCCTCGGCCTTCTTCAGGTAGCTACGCGGGTCGTAGACCTTCTTGTTGCCGACCTCGCCGTCGATCTTCAGAACGCCGTCGTAGTTCGAGAACATGTGGCCGGCGATCGGACGGGTGAACGCGTACTGCGTGTCGGTGTCCACGTTCATCTTCACGACGCCGTAGCCGAGGGCTTCGTCGATTTCCGACTTCAGCGAACCCGAACCGCCGTGGAACACCAGGTCGAACGGCTTCGAGCCCTCGGGAAGACCCAGCTTCGACGTGGCCACAGCCTGGCCCTCGGCCAGGACAGCCGGCTTGAGCTTGACGTTGCCGGGCTTGTAGACCCCGTGCACGTTGCCGAAGGTCGCGGCAAGAAGGTAGTGGCCCTTGTCGCCCGCGCCCAGCGCATCGACGGTCTTCTCGAAATCCTCGACGGTCGTGTAGAGCTTGTCGTTGATGGCGTTCTCGACGCCGTCCTCTTCACCACCGACCACGCCGATCTCGATTTCCAGGATGATCTTCGCTGCGGCGGCGTCGGCCAGGAGCTGCTGCGCGATCTCCAGGTTCTCGTCGATCGGGATCGCCGAGCCGTCCCACATGTGCGACTGGAACAGCGGGTTCTTGCCGGCGTCGACGCGCTCCTTCGAGATCGCGATCAGCGGCCGGACATAGCTGTCGAGCTTGTCCTTCGGGCAGTGATCGGTGTGGAGCGCGATGGTGACGTCGTACTTGTCGGCAACGACGTGAGCGAACTCGGCGAGTGCCACGGCACCCGTCACCATGTCCTTGACGCCCAGGCCCGAGCCGAACTCGGCGCCACCGGTGGAGAACTGGATGATGCCGTCGCTACCGGCGTCCGCGAAGCCCTTGATCGCGGCGTTGATGGTTTCGGACGAGGTGCAGTTGATCGCCGGGAACGCAAAGGAATGCTCCTTGGCGCGCGCAAGCATCTCGGCGTAGATCTCGGGAGTCGCGATAGGCACAGCGGCTGTCCTCCAGTGAGAAGTCGATCGGCACCCCGCCGGGGTGTGGCAGGTGCCCTTGTTGTCCTTGCAGTATGTCAACTGACACGCCCGGTTCATACCCGGGCCGGGTTCCGCCCGATCCCGGCCGACGTGTTGCGATTCGGGCCGCCACTCCCGCAGCGGTACCCTGGCGAACGTGACTTTGGTAGAAGCCTCGGAATCTGTGACCAATCTGGCCCTGTTGCCCGGGTTTCTGGACCCCGTCAACCTCCTGAATTCGTTCGGCACCTGGATGCTCATCGGCCTTCTGGTCGTGGTGTTCATCGAGTCGGGTCTGCTGTTCCCGCTGCTCCCCGGCGACTCCCTGTTGTTCACCGCGGGTCTGATCGCGGCGGCGAAGTCCGCGGAGGTGGAGCCCTTCGCGCCGCTGTGGGTGCTGATGGTGACGATTCCGATCGCAGCGGTCCTCGGCGACCAGGTCGGGTACCTCATCGGCACCAAGGGCGGCGCCAAGCTGTTCAAGAGCGACGACGCGAAGCTCTTCAAGAAGAGCTATCTCGACGAGTCGCACCGCTTCTTCCTGCGGCACGGCCCGGCGATGATCTTCCTGGCACGCTTCGTGCCGATCGTGCGCACCTACGCCCCGCTCGTCGCCGGTGCCGCGAAGATGCCGTACCGGGTGTTCATCACCTACAACGTCATCGGCGGCATCGTGTGGGGCGCGGGCGTGACCCTGCTGGGTTACCTGCTCGGCCAGATCACGTTCATCGCCGACAACGTCGACTACATCTTCCTACTGATCGTGTTCGTGTCGGTGCTGCCCATCCTCAACGAGGTCGTCAAGCGCTTCCTCGCGTCGCGTCGCAGTCCCGCTGCCGCCGCCGCGGTCGACGATTCCGAGCCGGCCACGATGCCCATCCCGCGTACCACCCCGGGCAAGTAACCCCCAGAGACCGAGAAAGGTGGTTTCCGTCCCCGAGCACCGGGGCCGGAAACCACCTTTCGTGTCTGTGCGGCCGGGATCTACGAACCCGCAGGCTTCGACGCCCGCTCGGCGGCGACGGCATGGGCGGCCTCCATCAGCATCCAGCCACCGAGTTGCACCGACAGATCGCGCTCGGCGACCGCCGACCCGCGCACCGAGCCGTGGGAGAACTGCGCGATGGCCGCACCGAATCCGGGAAGACGGGCCTGCCGCGTCCAGTCTTCGCCGAACAGCGGGAGTTCCTCGACCTGCAACCGGTTCTCCCACGCGGCTTCCGCCGACGCCAGCACGATCCGCGCCGCGGTGTTGCGAGCGCGCACATCGTCGTTGTCGTGCACGGGCAGCGTCGTCGCGACCATCGCGAGGTACCGAGTGAGAATCCCGTTGAACAGTCCGCCGTCGCCTCCACCGCCCCCCGCGACCACGCTCCGTTCGGTGAGGTTGTCGTCGACCGCCTCGACGAGACGATGCACGCGTTCCCGGTGCCGGGCGTCACCGAGTTGCACGGCAAGTTCGGTCTCGAGGCCGAGAGTGGCGCCCTGGCAGTAGCTGTACACCGCGCGCTCGTGCACGCCGTTACGGATGCCGTCGAGGACGAGGCCGGTCTCGGGATCCACGAGCGTCTCGTCGATCCAGTCCGCCATTTCCTGAGCACGCCACACCTTGCCGGCGCGAGCGAGCAGGAGCGCCGCGGGAGCATTCGCCGGAGCGTTGAAGAAGTCGTCACGACGGCGCCACGGGATGCCGCCGCCCTGCTCGGGAGCCCACGCGCCGGACAACTCCCCGACCAGCGTCGTGATCGCCGAGCGGTGGTCGACGTACACGTGACGCTGGGCTCGCTCGAGCGAGAGGCCGAGCCAGGCCATGTCGTCGAAGTAGTTGTTGGTCCAGCCCGACAGGTTGCGAATGCGGTGGGCACGGGTGAGCCGGACGACACGACGCCGTCGACGCGGCGTGGCGTCGCGTTCGGCGGCGTCGACAGCCAGGTCGATCAGGTGCGCCTGCCACCAGTAGTGCCACGTTCCGAAGAGCCGTTCACGACGTGCGGCGGGCCATCCGACCACGCCCAGCGCCGTTCCCGGCAGTGCCCACAGCCTGCGTACGTGGCGTGACATCACAGCAGTCTCCGCAGCGTCTGCACGCTCCGACCACTGCTCGGGCACAACGTTCATCATCCTCATCCCACACTGCCTGCATAGCCCCCGCAACGGCACCGCGAGGTGCCCGACTCTTCATCCGGGTTCGGGCCGTCGGTGTTACCTCACCGTGGTGAGATCGCTACCACGCGTCGGCGAGATCGGCGTGCTGCCGGATCCATGCGTGCATCGCGATCCCGGCAGCGACTCCGGCGTTCACCGAGCGAGTCGAACCGAACTGGGCGATGGACACCGTCATCGATGCCACGTCGCGGGCACGCTCGGTGACGCCGGGCCCTTCCTGCCCGAACAGCAGCAGACAGTTCCGGGGCAACTCGACCGTCTCGAGGGGAACCGACCCGGGGGTGTTGTCCACCGCGACGATCGTGAGGTCCTGGGCTGCCGCCCAGTGAAGCAACGCATCGACATCGGGATGATGCATCAGGTGCTGGTAGCGGTCGGTCACCATCGCCCCGCGGCGGTTCCAGCGACGTCGTCCGACGATGTGCACGGTGTTCACCGCGAACGCGTTGGCCGTGCGTACCACGGTGCCGATGTTGGCGTCGTGCCCGAAGTTCTCGATGGCGACGTGCAGAGGGTGCCGGCGCCGATCGATGTCCGCGACGATCGCCTCGCGCGTCCAGTAGCGGTAGGCGTCGACGACGTTGCGCCGGTCGCCGTACGCGAGCAGTTCGGGGTCGTACCGCGGGTCGGTGGGCGGCTCGGTCCCGTATTCGTCGATCCACGGTCCGACACCGTGCGGATGCTCTCCCCATTCGGTCGGTCCGGGGAGCTCTTCGGCCGGGGCGTGCTCGTCGGTCGACATCGTCAGAACGTTTCGTTCGAGCTGGACGCGACGGTGAAGCCGTGCCCGGTGGTGTCGTTCGTGCACGTCACGTCGACAGCCGTGGTGCTACACGTGTAACCCAGTTCCGACAGCGTGGACCCGGGCGGCAGTGCCGGGCTCGCGCCTTCCGGCGACAGGTAGACGGGACCGCCCGAGCACACGAACTCGCCGGGACCGGTGTCCTGGACCCGGATGCCGTGTCCCCAGTTGACGACGCAGCTCTCCGGGCGCGGGGGCACGGGGTCGGTGACGCCCTCGCAACCGGCCTCGGTGCGGCTCGGCAGCCGGACGATGCCGCACTGGAAGGTTCCGTCCGGGCTCGCGAAGTAGTACGACTCGTTGCGCTCGTACTCCACGTCGACGAGCGTGGTGGTGGGCGCGCTCGGAGTGGGTTCCGGCGGCGTAGTGGTCTCCGGCAACTCCGAGGTGGTGGTCGGCGCTGCGACCTGCTCGGTCGTCGTGGCAGGCGGAGCCGCCGACGACACCGTCGCGGACGTTTCGGCAGGGGGCTCGTCGGCGGTGGACGAACCACATCCGGCAACGACCAGTGCGGCGCACCCGGCCACCGCAATGGAGAACAACCGACTTCTCACGTAACACCCTCCCGACGATGTGCGGGCCTCACTCTAGCGATCCGGGACGGGCAGCCGGCCACCCGCCGTGCGCGCCTGATTTTCGCCGGGCGCATCGCCGGAACCGTGACCGCGGCCCCGGCTCCCGGGTTTACCCTTGGACGCGGAGGGAGACATGCACCACCACCGTCGCATCGTGTGCACCGTCGCGTTCGTCACGACGGCGTACCTCATCGTGTTCTCCCTGTGGCTGAACCTGTTCCTCCCGAAGTCCGAACCGGGGACGGTGGGATTCCAGATCATGTTCCTCGTGTGCCTGTACGGCACCGTGCTGGGGCTGGCGATGGTGTTCAGTGATCGCTCGTCCAAGGTTCAGCGCCGGATCGAAAGGGAAGGGTTCGAAGGCTGGGCGACCGTCCGGTCCGCGAAGCCCGTCCGTGTCACGCGCGGCGGCCAGCTCACCGAACTCGACCTCGATCTGACCGTGCCGGGTTCCGAGCCCTACCACGGGAAAGTCTTCTACGAGGTCTCACACAAGCACCTGCCGCGCTACACCCCCGGTCAGATCGTCACCATCTTCGTCGACCCCGAGGACCGCGACCGCATCCTGCTGTTTCCCTGACTCCGGCCGCGCGCACTAAGAAGCGCCCTCGCGGGCAACGACCGCGGGGGAACCATCAGCGCGTCAGCCCGCCCACGAGGAGACGTGGCAGCACAAGTCGCCGATCAACGACACCACCCGATCCTCGTGGGGGTCGATCCAGACCGCTGCGTCATCGACCTGCCGCGGCAACAGCAGATGCCCACCACGCGAAGGCCACTGCACGAAGTCGTAGCCCGTCAGTTCGCCCTGGGCGGTATCGGCGACCCAGACTGCGGCTTCGGCGAACGAGGTGTTCATCGACAGTCCCTGACACAATCCGAATCCACTGATACCCGCAGTGCCGTGCCATCCGATGGTGACGGCATAGGTCCGGCCGATGGACAGTTCCCACATCAGCCGGTCAGGATCGACGTCCCGGCCGTAGCGCAGACACCGCAAATCCCGCGCGGTGGCCACAACCGCCTCGACCCACGCCTGCGGAGCGTCGAGCTGCGCCCCAGGCGTGTCATAGAAATCGACAACGTCACCAACGACCTTGAAACGCCACGTCAACTGCTCCGCATCGTCAGGATCCCAGATCGGCACGAGCTCTACTGTCGCACAACAGCGGTGAGGATCCGTCCCGTCGCACCGCCACCCCGCCGGCACAGACCACAGGCCGGGGACCGTGCTCGGTTCGTCCCCGGCGGCTAGCGATTGCGTACCTTCAGCACGGCGTTGGTGAAGAACTCGGTGAACTCGCTTTCGAACTCTTTGCCGTTCATGCTCACGACAGCAACGGTGTACTCGTCGACAGAGGCGTAGCCGTAGAAGACCTCGTTGTTGGCCCAGTCCGGATTATCGGGATCGGAGACCTCGTAGAGGATGGCCGCGTTCTCGGTGGCGATCGCCGGGGGCAGATCGAGTCGCGAGGTGGTGATCGTGCGCGAGTTCATCCTGTACATCGAACACGATCCGGTGTGCGCATCGGCGACCCGCGCGACATCGAGCGGCACGTCACTGACCAACGTGAGATAGGAACGCTCGTCATCGAGGTAGGCGCCCATCATCGACGTCGAATCCACATCGCTCAACGTCAAACGGGCTTCGTCGGCGTAACTCGACTGCTCACCGCACTCCACAGGGTCGTACCCGATGTCCCTCGGCAACCCGACATCACTCGGCGTATCCAACAGCAGGTTCATCACCAACTGTTCCGGCTCGGTGAACCGAGCAACCTGCGTACCGGCAGGAAGATCCTCGACCGTCAGAAGGAGACTGTCGCGCGATACGGCCCCTGCCGGCTCCACATCACTTCCCCCGCATGCCGCCGCAACCAGCAGCAGCCCAACCAACCCGGCCTTCTTCCACAGCGCACGACACATTCCGCGAACGCTACCGGCCGGTGGGTGTCTCGGCCCGTCGCCGCCGCATCCGAGGCAGATCGTCGACACTCGTGGGGCTCATCGACACCCGCGCCGGCGTCTGCGTGTCGACGTTGCGAATCCCCCACTGCCTTGCACGAGCAACGGTAGGCTGGCTCTCTTCGTCTCACGCGGCGGAGTACCCGGGAGCTATGCCGATGACCGAACACCCCGCGCAGATGCGTCCTCACCGGCAGGTGCGGCTGCTCGCAGGCCAGGACGCCATCCTCGACGGCCAGATCCCCCAGCCCACCGTCGGGCAGGTCGGAGTGTTCTGGCTGCTGTTCGACGAAGTACCCGCCGACCCCCACGACCCGACCCTGTCGACGATCGACGCCGACGCCGAACCGCTCGCACCCCCACGCCTCGAACCCGCCGTCGACGCACCCGCAACGATGCCGCGGGCGTGGATGTGGCCGATCCTGCTGCGCGGCGACGGCTGGTCGGCGACCTGGTACAGCCGACGTCCCGCCACCGGCCGTGTCCGCCTCACCGGCCGGTTCGTCGGCGACTTCGCCTACGCCACCGGCGGCTCGGTCCGCGGACGCGTCACCGCGGCACGGAACATGAACGAGGCGGCCAGTGCCAGGCGGCACGAACCCGGCATCCTCGCCGACCTCGACCTCGACGATGTGCCACCGCTCCCGATCCGCCCCTCGATCATCCCGCGGGCGATCTCCACCTCCGGACGCATGCTGTGGGCCGCCGACGAACAATTCCCCCTGATAGTGCGAGTCGACCTCGACCATCCCACCGAGGCGCGCCCGTTCGTGCTGCCCGCCCCGATCGCCCCGCAACCCGGTAGTACCCCCTGGCGGCTGCACGCCGACCCGGAAGGATGCTGGATCGCCGGCTGGTACGGCATCTTCCGGGCCACCGACACCGGTGCGGTGCAGCGTCGCGACGACCGCCGGGTCGACGCCTCGGCCGCACACGAGGGAACACTGCTGACCTGCACCCACGAGAAGACCGCCACACGCATCGGCCTGTGGCACCCCGACGGGCAGACCCATCACGACGACACCACCCTCCCCGCCGGCACCGTCACCGCAGTCACCGCCTATGACGACGGTTTCCGCATTCTCCTACGCCAGCGGGACACGTGGCCGGTTACCACCGTCGTCGTCGCCATCACCCTCGGCGGACACATCACCGTCGGACCACCCCTCGACGGCATCGACAACCACGCCGTCCTGATCCCCGCCCCCGCCGCCGGCGTGATCGACCTGCGCGGCACCCTCCGCACTATCCGGCCCGACCTGCACACCGACCCCCCGACACGTTGGCCGCTGCCCGGCCTGTCCGGTGGCACCGTCGGCGACCACGTCTGGATCGAACACCACGACCCCGACCGCGACCTTTATGACGACCGTGAATACTGGCTCCTCAGTCTCACCGACATCACCGGACAAGTCATCGCCCGAACCGAAACCCGCACCCCCACACCCGATGTCACCATCGACGGTCACGGCACCGTCTGGATCACCGACAACACCAACATCATCGCCGTACACACCCCCACCGGCGCCCTCCCACCACCCATTCCTCTCGCCGAACTCCCCCACCACGGGTCGGATCCACCACACCTGGGGTGAGCCCGACCACCACGCGTCTCGACGTTGCGCTCCCGGCACCCGAGCCCCGCCCACACGGCAGATCCCCTGCCCGCAGCGTGGCCACGGAGGAGACCGCGGCCAGCCACCAGGATGTGCGCATTACGTCAAGAATTTGCGGGCTGCGTGAAAATACTGGTGTAGCGTCAATCTCTTCGCCCGGTGCGGAGTCCTGCAGGACTGATGACCTATGACCACACGATTGTCCGGGGCCTCGACGAATTGTCCCTGCTGCTGCCGGCGTCTCAGTCATGGCTGAGCGGGGACCTATCCCGGTCGGGGACGACGGAATCGATGTGCACGCGATTCTCGATGGTCGTCTCACTCCGCCGACATACGGGTATGCGGTCGAGGTCGAGGGCGGTCCGGTGACGATGTGGGTGGACTGCCGGTTCGTCGACGACGACGGAACCTTCATCCCCGCACACAAAAACCGCATGGTGCGGTTCCATGTCTTCGGCACAGCACTGCTGCCGCTCAAGGCCGTTCATGTGGTTCGGTCCACGGCACCGGTGAGCCGCGGACCGCTCTACCTCTACGCCCCCGATCCCAACAGCGCGGATCGACGTTTCGAGGTGGCGGTGTTCTTCTCGGCCGAAAACATCCAGATCGAGGCCCCACCGGACTTCGACTGGCAGAAGCGGGCCAGCCGCCACCGGGACTGCTGCACGGATAGGTGACATCTGAACTGTGGTGCCGTGAGGCACTGCTGGAAGGATGGACCCCGTGCCCAAGCCCTATCCGAAAGAGTTCCGCGACGACGTCGTCCGCGTGGCCCGCAACCGCGAACCAGGTCAGCACCTGCGGCAGATCGCCGCCGACTTCGGCATCAGCGAATCCTGCCTGACCAACTGGCTCAGGAATGCCGACGTCGAGGACGGCACCAAGCCAGGGACGACGAACGAGGAGTCCAGAGAGAACCGCGAGCTGAGAAAGCGGATCCGGTTGCTTGAGCAGGAGAACGAAGTGCTGCGGCGGGCCGCGGCGTATCTATCACAGGCGAATCTTCCGGGAAAATGATGTACCCGCTCGTCCGCGAGCTGGCCGCCGGCGGGATTCCCGTCGCGGTGACGTGCCGGGTTCTGGGGATCGCGCGCCAGCCGTACTACCGGTGGCTCGCCGACCCGGTCACCGACGCCGAACTCGAGGAGGCGTACCGGGCGAACGCCCTGTTCGACGCCCACCGCGAGGACCCGGAGTTCGGCTACCGGTTCCTCGCCGACGAAGCCCGCGATGCGGCGAGTCGATGTCGGACCGCACGGCGTGGCGGATCTGTTCGACCAACAGGTGGTGGAGTGTGTTCGGCAAGAAACGTGGCTCGAAGAAGGGCCGCTCCGGGCCGCCGGTGCACGATGATCTCGTCGGCCGCGTCTTCACCGCGGATGCTCCAAACACTTTGTGGCTCACCGATATCACCGAACACAGAACCGAGGAAGGCAAGCTCTACCTGTGTGCGGTCAAGGACGTGTACTCGAACCGGATCGTCGGCTACTCGATCAGCGATCGGATGAAATCCCGTCTGGCTGTCACGGCCCTCGAATCGGCAGTGGCACGGCGGGACTCGGTTGCCGGATGTGTGGTTCATTCCGACCGTGGATCGCAATTTCGCAGCCGGAAATTTGTCCGCGCCCTCGCCCGCCACGACCTGGTCGGATCGATGGGTCGGGTGGGTGCGGCCGGCGACAATGCCGCGATGGAATCGTTCTTTGCGCTGCTCCAGAAGAACGTCCTCGACCGGCAGAGATGGGCCACACGCGAGCAGTTGCGCATCGCGATCGTGACTTGGATCGAGCGGACCTATCACCGCCGGCGACGTCAGCTCCGGCTCGGCAGATTGACGCCTGTCGAGTTCGAGACCATCATGACCACACCAGCCACACAGGCTGCGTGACCGAATCTGTCACCGGATCGTGCAGCAGTCCCCCCGGATCCACCCAGCTCACAGCGGTCCACGCTCGTGCCTTGTACGTTGAAGCCGTGAACTGGCCTCTGGCGGCGGCGCTGCACCGGACACTGTCCCTGCAGCGCGACGGTTTCTGTCCGCTTTCGGTTGGAACTCCCCACATTTCCGCCCGCCCGTTGCCAGCATCGAGGTGATTTGCTGAGCGAGTCGGGGCGAGTCCTCGGGGAGGGCGTTCCCCAGATCGGTCGGTTCTGCGTAAATCCGGCGGTATCCGACCCGCCGGACCGCGCGCAGCACTGCTCAGCGCGGCAACGCTACGCGAGATCCCGCCGAAGCGGCGACACCACTGCTACCACCGAGGCAGCCGCCGCGTAGCCGAGGAGCACGAGCACGCCCACGAGCGGCGAGAGCAATGCGGGCACTCCCAGCGAAGATTCCTGGGCGACGGTATCGGCGAGGAACGTGAAGTCCATCAGTGAAGCAGTCGCGCCTCCAGGAAGGAACGGATAGAAGGCACCGAGTCCCGGGACGATCATGAGCGCAGGCTCAACAAGATAGAAATACCCGAGCGCGACTCCCACGGCCACGAGCTGGTTGCGTGCCAGCGCACCGATACCCATGCCGAGCATCGTGTAGATTGCGGCGGCCACAGCCAGGCGGGCAAGGAGTGTCACCAGGTCGCCGGCGGAGGCGCCGAGGGTGATTCCGCGCATGGTGGCGACGGACCACAAGGCGATTGCCGACGACAACGACATCAGCAGTCCGTAAGCGAGTCCAAATACGCTGTAGACAGCCAGCTTTGCGCCGAGCACCCTGCCGCGACGAGGCACCGCAAGGAACGTCGAGCCGATGGTCTGGTGGCGGTACTCGCTCGTGATGGCTACCGTGCCGAACAGTGCGGGTACGAACAGCAGCAGCCCAGCGAGGCCGATAGCGATTCCCACACCTTCCGAGGTGTCGAGAGCGGGCATCGGAGGCGATGCGTTCTCCGGGCCCACTAAACCGAGCAGCCCTGTGAGTCCGGCGCCGCTCGCGACGGCCGCAATCAGTGCCCACATGGGGAGACGGGTGGAGAACAGTCGCGTGAGTTCACCGCGGACGGCACGCTTCATATCGCACTCTCCCGGGCGATGAGTCTGAGGTATGCCTCTTCCAATGTGTCGCCTCGCGTCGTGAGTTCGAGCAGGGTGCCCGTCCAGACGATCTGTCCGTGGTCGATGAGCACCACGTCGTCGATACTGTTCTGCAGTTCACCGAGGGCGTGGCTGGAGATCAGGACGGTACCGCCGGAGACAGCGAAATCCCGAAGGAAGTTACGTAGCCACACAATTCCCGCCGGGTCGAGGCCGTTGGACGGTTCGTCGAGAACGAGCACGTCCGGGTCGCCCAGCAGCGCGGTAGCGAGGGAGAGGCGCTGTCGCATGCCCGTGGAGTAACCGCCTACGCGTCGGTCGGAGAACCGGTCCAGTTCGACCGTTCCGATTACCTCGTCGACTCGATCCGACGGGTGACCGCCGAGGGCGCAGAAGGTACGGAGGTGATTGCGGGCGGTGGTAGCAGGATGCGCCGACGCGATGTCCAGTACAGCGCCCACGGTTCGCGTGGGGGACGGAAGGTCGCCGTAGGCGATGCCGGCGAACAGCGCAATACCGCGGTCCGGACGGGTCAGTCCGAGCAGCATCCTTAAAGTCGTGGATTTGCCGGCGCCGTTCGGTCCGAGAAAACCCGTCACCCGACCCGGTTGGGCCGTGAAGGTGACGTCGCCGACTGCCTCTACCCGACCGAATCGTTTTGTGAGGCTGTCGACTTGGATGGAGACGCCCTTCATCGCACACCGGCCAGTCGGAGGGCTTCGGCGATCTCGTATGCGTCCGGGCTGCTGAGAAGCAATTCGTCGAACTTCTCATCGGCCTTGCGCCCACGAAGTCCGACACGCAATATCGGGTGGCCACGCTTCATCGAGACCAGCCGAGTGGTGCCGCGGGGGTGCAAGAAGGTGCCGACTTTCAGGTAGCCGGAGACTGTCAGGCCGGATCTGATGCCGAGAGTTTCCGAGGTCCATCTCGGCAACACCTCGACGCTCGAGATCGAGTTCAGCGGTACAGCCATGGCGGAATAGCGGACCACCGGGGCTTCCCATCGAGAAAAGGTCAGATGCAGGGCTGCTTCGTCGTAGATCGGTTGCGCCATAGCGTCAAGTCTCCTGTCGACGGTAAGCTCGTATCGATGTTGAGAACATTATCAGAGTGATAATAACGGCGAAAGGTCGCGATGGCGAGCAAATCGACAATTGCCGACGTCGTACTGCATCCTGTTCGGTTGCGGATTGTGCAGCAGCTCGGAGGTCGCCAGCTGACGACCGGCGAACTCCGGGCGGCACTGCCGAGCGTCACCCAGGCCACGCTCTACCGGCACGTGGCGGCACTGATCGACGCGGAGATCGTCACCGTCGTCGACGAGCGCCGCGTGCGCGGGACCATTGAACGAACACTCGCGCTCGGGGAACGCATGGCACACGTCGGGCACGACGATCTCAATGCGATGAGCGACGCAGAACTCCGAAACGCCTTCCTGACCTTCCTGAGCGCACTCGGCGAGAGTTTCGACACGTTCATCGAGAACGAGGATCGAAACCTGCGGAATTACTTGGGTTTCGGCACCACACCGCTCTACGTCACCACCGACGACCTCGCGCAGATCCAGACACGGCTCGCCGAGCTACTCGCGCCGTACCAAACCGACTCCGGCGGGGACCGCACTCGCATCGCCTTGACCACCGCGGTAATTCCCAGTCCCCCAACGATCACCGTCGAGGACGATTGAATCTGCCCGCAACGGTTCGTCAGGGTGCGTCCGGATACTCATCAGGTGTTTCATCTTGTTTTGCAGGTCGTTTCGATATTTTGGTGCTGGTCGGTGTGCCCATTGGCTGTGTGCGCCTCCTATCGCAGATTCCCACGACATCTGTACGGGGACAGGTGAGATGTCCGCTTCGTCACCAACGCCGACAGCGTGTTCCGATCACGAAGCGGTATGTCGAGATGCTCTCCGAGCTGCAGCAGCATCGCCCGTGTGGGCACCGAGCTCGCCCGTCTCCGCAAGCAGATGTTCGAGCAGGACAACGACATCGCGTTCTTGAAAGAGCGCCTCGGCATACTTGGACGCCAATCAACAGAAAGCAGAGCGGGCGCGAGTGACGTGCCACCCGATGCGATCGCTGAGGCAGCAGGTGTGGGCCGTCTCGCGGCACCGTCGCCGGCCGCGCCGAACTCGTGCGCCGGACCCGGGTGAAAATCGCGATCGCGCGGGCTGCCTGAAGAGCGACGAATCTGGCGCAATGCAGAGGCACACCGATGATGTTCTGGTACGCCAACAGCATGAACGGGTGGGGCTACGCGCTCATGATCTTCGCGATGATCGCGTTCTGGGTGTTAATCGTCCTGGCGGTGATTGCCGTCATTCGACTACTCGCCCGGACACCACAGCCACCCCATCCTCACGCCGATACTCCTGAGCAGCTCCTCCCACAGTGGTTGGCCCGCGGCGAGATCGACGACGACGAATAACACACACCTCGAGTGGCTGCCTGGTAGTAACCGTCCCTGCGAGGTGTGCATTCACTCTGGGTACTTCGCTCTCGTCTCAGCGAGGGTCCGTCATTGCGGAGACGGCGCCATCTCCGGACCGTAGGCGCACCGGGATCCCGGCGGGATCCTGCGGCACCTCGATGGTGCTTGTGCCCGTCGCCGAGACGGCGTCCACCGCGTAACCGCCCGGGCCCGTGACCAGCGTGACGTCACCGTAGCGGGAGTTCAGATCGACGGCGGCACGGGTGTCGGTCACCGTCAGATCGCCGAACTTCGAATTCCCCTGGACAACAGTCCCGTACGGTACGGCGATCTCGTATCGGGCGACGCAGGTGGGGCTGCCGACGGCAAATCTATCGGGGCAACTCGCGCTGATAATCAGACCGGACCCGTCGGTGTCGATGCGTTCATCGGGCTTGTCGCCGTCGGTGAACTCGAAGGAACGTCGGATCTCGATGTCGTCGCGGTCGGAGCCGATCACCTGGGCGCTCAGGGCCGCGGTGGTGACACCGAGTTGTTTCGCGCCCGCATCATCGAGATCGAGTGTGACGGAGGTGATCGCGCCGCTGTAGGTGTCGCTCCGCTGTTCCTGACTCGCGGAACCGGCGGTGCATCCGGTGAGTACAAGAGTCGAGAGTGTCAGTGCCGCAACACCGGCAGAGAGCAGGGATTTCCGGGGCAGGTTTTCAACGGCGGGCATGACGAATCTCCAGTACGAGTAGGGAGGCGGCGACCAACACAGCGCTGATGCCGAGAGAGAACAGTGGAGACGGGCCACTGAGCGAGCCGTCGGTGCGGAGCACGCCCATAACGTCGACGGCCGCGACCCCGTTGAGAACGGCGTACCAGATCACCAGGTAGACCGCCTGGAATACACGTGCGCCCCGTCCGATCGACCCGATCAGCAGTGCAAGGGCAGGGATCAACGCGGCGCCCGCAACCCATGCGGCTACGCCGGTCAAGTCCAGCGTAAGGAGCATCTTGACCAAGGGGCCCACACCGGCGACGGCGGCAATGAGCACACCTGCACTCCACTCGGCGATGAGGCGGATGCGCGGCGAGACACCGCACTCCACAAGGGGGTCGACGCCCTGTTCGTAGGTGAGCGTGCCGAGACGCGACCACAGCAGCACCGGCAGCAACCACGCGAAGAGCAGCGCGGTGCCGACGCGATCAGCGGGAACCGCGAGGGCCGCGACCGTCACGATCGCGAGCGTGAGCCACCACCACCGCGACACACTTCCGAGATGGATACGGACCTCGCCGATCAACAGCCCCAGGAACGCGTGTCCACGCTCGGCCGGGGACAGCCCTCGTACGGTCTGTGAGAACGCGGGTGTCGCCGACGGTCCCGGTGTTGCGGAGGACGGCTGGGTGGAAGTCCTC
This sequence comes from Rhodococcus sp. NPDC060084, assembly GCF_042730335.1. Lineage (NCBI taxonomy): Bacteria > Bacillati > Actinomycetota > Actinomycetes > Mycobacteriales > Nocardiaceae > Rhodococcus > Rhodococcus sp. NPDC060084. The sequence goes on along the minus strand of NZ_JBHWWX010000046.1, from coordinate 14,212 downwards.
GATAGGGAAGTCTGCAGCCGTGACGGATCGAACCGAGTGAACCAGAACGACGGCATGACGGCGACGAGCGTCGATGCCGCGATCAATCCCACACTCGCTGCGACGAGGGTCGGGTCGACGTCCATTCCGGACCACGTGAACTGCCCGAGCGCTCCGGGTTCCGCGGTGAGCCCGATCGAGATCTCGTCGTCCATGCCGGGGTGCTGCGCGGCCAGGTCGGTCTGGAACCCCGCAGTGATCGTGCCGTAGATCAGCGGAATCCCAGCGAGGAACATCGACGGATACACGAAGAACCACAGGATGTTTCCCGCACCACCGCGCAAGAGCGGGACCGTCTCGAACACAACGGCGGCTGCTGCGGCCACCGTCAGGACCGGAAGACAGAACAACACGATCGGAAGCCAGAGCGCAGTCAAGTCGAGGCCCGTGGATTCCCCGCGGAGAAGCTGCATCACGGGTGCGATCAGAGCGAGTGCGGCAGCCATCGCCGCGAGCACCGCCAGGTTGCTCAGATACTTGCCTAGCAGATACATCGACGTGCGCAACGGGGATGCGGCAAGCGTTTCTCCTACGCCGGTGGCGATGTCGCGCGCGATGCTGCTGCGGACGACGTAGAACCCGAACAGCGGCAACCACAAACTGCCGATCATGGCGAGCAACATGCCGATGTACGCGCTGTCGTACAGTCCCCGGAACGATCCGACCTTGACCATCGCGTACGTTGCAGAGACAGGCGGGACGGCCACATAGCCGAGTGCGACAGCGCCGAGCACCGTCACCAGGAACGCGGGACGCCGCGAACGATCCCGGAAGTCTGCCATCGCGACGGCAGCGACAGCGCCTGTCATCGGATCACCCCGGCGGGCGCCATCGGGCTGTGGACCGCGTTGACGTACGCCTCTTCGAGATCGGGTTCGACAGGACGAGCCCCCGGCATCGGAGGTGTATGGGCGACCGCACGGACACGCACGCCCTGTGCTGTTCGGACCGTGCGGGTTATCGTCGCTCGTTGCCGGATCTCGGTCACGGCATCGACGGGAACCATCGCTTCCCACACCAGACCGTCCGCGGAACGGAGAAGCTCCTCGGGGGTGCCGCGCCTACGTAGTTCGCCGGCGGTGAGGATCGCGATGTCGTCGGCGATCGATTCGATGTCTGACACGATGTGAGTGGACAGGATGACGATCCGGTCGGATGCCAGATCCCCGAGCAGGTTGCGGAACCGCATGCGTTCCTCAGGGTCCAGCCCGACCGTCGGTTCGTCGACGACGAGAAGCTCGGGGTCGCCCAGGAGTGCCTGCGCGATCCCGACACGCTGGCGCATGCCGCCGGAGAACTTGCCCACCGGACGCGATCCGGTGTCGGTCAGGTTGACGAGTTCGAGCAGCTCGTCGACCCGCTCCTTGGCAGACCGCGTGCTCAGTCCCTTGACTGCGGCGAGATACCGGAGAAACTCCCGGGCACTGAGATTCGGATAGACACCGAAATCCTGTGGGAGGTAGCCGAGGACACGTCGGAGCGGCTCCGGCCGAGCGACGATGTCGGTACCGTTCCACGTGACCGTGCCGGAAGTCGGCCGGGTGATCGTGGAGAGAATCCGCATCAGCGACGACTTGCCGGCTCCGTTGGGTCCGAGGAGTCCGAGAACTCCGGGCCCGATCCGCATGCTGACGTCGGTGACGGCCTGTTTACCTCGATAGGTCTTGGTGACCTTGTTCAGCTCCAGTTGCATGACTACAGCCGACCATTCCGCCGGTGGTGTGGTCACTGGGTCCACGCGGCGGATCGGAGGTGGTGCCAGCACCACCTTTTCGACTGCACCTCACCTCCTCCCGAAACAGCGGCCGCGTCGATAGGCTCACTCGAGTGTCCTCTGCTGAACCGACCTCGGTGCTCGCCGCGATCACACGACGACGCTTCCTGCTGACGGGGTGGCTGTGGCGCTCGCTCGGCTATCTGCTGACCACTGTCCCGGTGGTGTGCGCGGTGGCGCTGCCGTTCGCTGCGTTCTGTGTCCCGTGGTTGGTCCTGATCGTGTGGGCGGGCGACGGCATGTATCCGCAACCGCTCGGCAGGGTGTTGTTCCTCGGTGTTCTCGGCGTGGTGCTGGTGTTCGGGCTCGGCCCGCTGGTGGCGATACCGCTGGCGACTCTGGAACGTATGCGGCTGCGTCTGGTGAGCAGCGATCGGGCGCTCTCGGCGCACCGCGCGCCTCCCGCCGCGGGTCTGTGGCCGTGGGTGCGCACCCGCTACACCGAGGCCGCGACATGGAGGGAGCTCGGATACGCAGTCCTGCTGCTCACCTTGGTTCCCGCGTTGTTGCTCCTGGCCGCGGTGATCGTCGGCCTCATCGTCGTGATGGTGGTAAGCCCCCTGGTGGTGGGTGACGGTAACGAGGCGGTGGCGCTCGGCTTCAGCCAGATCACGTCGGTCGATCAGGCCGTCCCCTACGCGATCGCAGGTCTGCTTCTGCTGCCGACAGTCCCGTACGTGATTGCTCTGATCGCGGGACTGCACGGCGCGCTCGCTCGGTCGTTGCTGTGCGGCGACGATCCGGACGCGCTTCGCGCTCGGCTTGTCGAGGTGTCGCGGTCCCGTGCCCGACTGGTCGATGCCTTCGAGGCAGAACGTCGCAGGATCGAGCGGGACCTGCATGACGGTGCGCAGTCGCTGCTCGTCAACCTCACCTTGCAGTTGGGCATGGCCAAACTCGACCTCCCACCAGATTCCGCAGCCGCGAAAAGCGTGTCGCAGGCGCATGACCAGGCCAAGGAATTGATGGCGGAACTGCGGCAACTCATTCGGGGAATCCACCCGAGGGTCCTCACCGACCGTGGCCTGCCCGACGCGTTGCGTGCGCTGGCCGAAGACTTCATGGCCCCGGTCGGCGTCACCGCGGACATCCCATCCCGCCCCGCCCGGGATGTCGAGGTCGCAGCGTACTTCGTCGTGGTCGAGGCGCTCAACAACGTCGCCAAGCATGCGGATGCGACGGCCGTCGCAGTGGCTGTCCGACGCGCCGGGAATCTGCTGGTCGTTGAGATCGTGGACGACGGCTGCGGTGGTGCGGATCCGGAACGAGGGAGCGGTCTGACGGGCCTGGCCGACCGGGTCGCGGCGGTCGACGGCAGAATGCTGCTGTCCAGCCCGCCTGGCGGGCCCACCGTTGTCCGTGTGGAGTTGCCGTGGATCGAGAACTGACTGCCGTGCGAGTGGTCCTCGCCGAGGATGGTGCACTGCTGCGCGAAAGCCTCGCCGCGATGCTCGAACGATTCGGGTTCGAGGTCGTGGCTGCGGTCCCCGATGCCGTGAACTTGGAATCGGCTGTCGCCGAGAACCGTCCGGACCTCGTCGTGACCGATGTGCGGATGCCGCCGGGTTTCACCGACGAGGGGTTGCGCGCAGCAGTGGCACTGCGACGAACCTATCCGGGGCTTGCCGTGGTGGCGTTGAGCCAGTATGTCGAATTGAGTTACGCCGACGAACTCATGGGTGCGGAAGGTGGGCGGGTCGGCTATCTGCTGAAGGATCGCATCGTCGATGTCGAGGAGTTCGTCTCCACTCTGCGTCAAGTGGTTGCCGGTGGCACTGTGATCGATCCGATGGTCATACAGCAGTTGTTCCGTCGCCGGCGGGATCCGTTGGCGCAGTTGTCGCCGCGCGAACGCGAGGTGCTCGCCTCGATCGCAGAGGGACATTCGAATGCGGCGATCGCCGCACAGTTGTTCATCACCGAATCGGCGGTCGGCAAGCATGTCGGCAACATCTTTAACAAACTGGTGCTGCCGCCGACCGACGACACGAATCGTCGGGTGCTGGCCGTCCTCGCGTATCTACGCCGGCACGAGCTCGGCTGAGACACATCCGACGCCCGAATCATCCGATGTGTTGATGCCCGGTCTACCGTCCGGGGCTCGCCTGCGTATGCGCAGACGAGCCGGCGATGACATCTGATGCCTGCAGCCAAGGGGCGCAGCTTGCGGCACAGATCCCCGTAGCACGCTTCGAGACCATCCCTGGCGCGGGCTACCTCGTCCCGGACGACACACCCACGGAGCTGACGGCGTCCATCATACGATGTCCAGCGACGTTGTCTGGTGACTAGCGGCTGGCCGCCGATGGCGGAAAGGGCTCGGTGGTGATTGTAGAAGTGCAGCCAGCCGGGCAGGGCAGCGTTGCGGCGCGCGGTTGATTCGTAAAAGCGTGCGTAGGCCCACCCGTCGGCCAGAGTGCGGACGTCCGCCGCGTCATGCTGCTCGATGGTCCGGCCATCGACGGCCTTCTCGATTTCCAGGGCCAGCGCCAGATCGACGGCGTTGCGGACCGCGGGCCGGGTCATTGTGATCACGCACAGCAGGCCGTCCCACTCGACGGTCAACGGGCTTGCGCCGGCGGGAGCGGCGTCGCGAAGCGCGCGGACCGTGGCCGCGGGTTCCGTCGTCCCGATGATCGGGATCTCGACCAACCTGATCGGGGCTCCGAGCAGGGTCCTCGTCGCCGCCTCGCCGCACCAGTTCGCAATCGGTGGTGCGCGTCAGCGCCCGCGGGCCGTCGGCGGTCAGCGCGCTGATGACCAGGGCATCCGGCGAGGCGTAGGCCTCGATTGTCGCCTACCCAATGAAGTCGGCCAGCGCAGCGCGCTGGCGGGGCCGGCGCACCCGCATCCCTACCTCGACCTGCGGGAAGCGGCAGATCGGCGGAGTCGTGGAGTAGACCGCCGAGCGCGTGCGTGGTCGATCGAGCCGACTTTTGGAGAACGCGTTGCCCCGTCACCCCTTGCAGTCGTCGTTGGACGAACTGGTCTCGTACCTCTCGGACGCACAGAACCCTCGAGAGCATCCATCAGAAGAATGCGCCCCTGACGGCCCCGCGCGTCAGCCAGGGGAGCAAACTGGTGCCGGAGCGCCGCCCGCCAACCAGCGCTCACTCAACCGCGCTGTCGTCGTCGCCGCGGTCGGAGCCACTGAAGCGTTCTTCGAGGACCTGGCGCTGGCCGCGGTCGCCGCTGACCCGAGCCTCGCACCACCAACAGACTGGTACACGATTGACGGTGCCCACGGAATGGTCCAGACCCCAGTCCCTACCACGTCGCCAGAATGCTGTGGGACTGTGTACCGGTACGACCCCCGCCCCGATTGAGACATCGTCGTCGCGACAAGCCCATCTGAAACCAACGGGATCGGCAGCGACGGGAGCGGCAGCAACTGGCGTGGCATCCGCACCACCTACCAAGCCCAAGCCGCAGCGGACTTGCCTTCGCACGCCTACTTGGCGGGAACAGCGTACTGAGTGATCCATCGATGGCAGAGGGCACTTCCGGAACCCGCCTCGACCCCAGACCTGTCCTCTGGAAGATCCTCGGCACTGAGCGCCATGGCAAGCCGATCCGTGTAACCGAAATGTGGCCATTTTGGCCAGATAGGATGGATTTAAGCGGAAGTTCGGCGCGCGAGCGCGAGCATTCCCTCGACGAGCAACACCTGAGCGGCCACGTACGTCACCAGCACGACGCCCTCTGCAGCGGTCCGTGCCCGCTCGCCCGACAGCACCGTGCGACGCAGCACGATCGTCCCGTCGGACACCGTGAAGACCAGTCCGCCCAGCCCGAGCCAGCTGCGGCGGTCGGAACCCGGCACCGGTAGCCCCGCCCGCCGCGGCGCCCCCGGAGCCAGAGACGGATCGCCGGCGAGGGTCGCGGTGGTGCCGAGTACCGCGCCGTAACCGGTCAGCGGTACAGCGACCCCGCGGCTGCGGGTGCCCAGCAGTCCTGCGGCACCGGTCAAGGCACCCGCCCGCTGCAACGCGACGCTCTTGGTCACCCGGGCACCGTGCCGTGCGAGCACCGTCGAGTACGCCGCCTGCATCACCGCGAACGAGCCCGCACCACGCAGGATCCGGCGATCCTCATCGGAGCGGATCATGAACACGTCGCCGAGGGTTGCGGCGGCCAGACCCGTGAGCAGCAACGCGGTGTCGACACGCTCGGTGTCGCGGGCACGCCGCAGCACGCGCACCGCGAGGGCCGGTCCGATCAGCGGTTTCGCGACGCGTTGCAGGCTTTCCCGGTCGAGTACCGCGCCGGCGACGGTGACGGCGGTCGCCGCCGCGAGAACCACGTGCTCTGCGCCCCACGGGCGGCGACTGAACCAACTCATGGGCGGCACAGTACCTGCCGGCGACTGCTCGTCCGTGTCGCGTCCCGCGTGCCTCAGCGGCAGCGGTGTGCGGCGCCGGCCGGTGCGGCCCGCAGGAAACCCGGGGCGGGGAACCCGTGTCGGGCCGCGGCCTCGGTGACCGCCGCTTCGATCGCCGCGACGCGCGTGAGTTCACACAGCACGATCGCCGACCCGCCGAATCCTCCACCGACCATCCGCGCTCCCAGTGCGCCTGCGCGTCGCGCGGCCTCGACCGTGGTGTCGAGTTCGAGGCAACTGACCTCGAAGTCGTCGCGCAACGACCGGTGCGACGCATCGAGCACAGCTCCGAGATCCTGGACCCGTCCGGCCCGCAGAGCGTCGGCGGCGCCGCGTACCCGGCCGATCTCCGTGACGACATGCCGGGCACGCCGGCGCAGTACCGGGTCCTCGAGTCCGTCGACGGAGGGAGCGTCACGCAAGGCGCTTCCCAGCATCCGTGCGGCGTCGTCCACGGCCCGGCGACGATCGCCGTACTGCCCGTCGACGAGACGGTGCGCGGTGCGGGTGTCGACGACGAGAATCGTCATCCCTTGCGCCTCGGGATCGAACGGAACATGTTCGACGGTGCCGTCCGCGCAGTCCAGCAGCAAGGCATGGCCCGCGCGTCCGCGCAGCGCGATCTGCTGGTCCATCCCGCCTGTCGGCGCTCCGGCATAGTCGTTCTCCGCGACCACGCACGCACGGGCAAGCCGGTCGCGGCCCGCGTCGTCGGTGGGCAGCCCGAAGAGCTCGGCGGCCGCCAGCGCCACTGAGGCCTCGAGAGCAGCGGACGACGACAACCCCGCGCCCACAGGCACATTCGACGCGATCGCGATGTCGAGTCCCTCGCATCCCGGCGGGTCGAGTGCGTACACGACACCCACCACATATGCGGCCCATCCCGCCACCCGCGTGCTCCCGTGCAGCGGCGCCAGGTCGACCTCGACCCGATCGAACCCCGCGCTGACCATGCGTACCCGGCCGTCGGTGCGGCGGCGTACCGCAGCCGCGGTGATCTGCGGCAGCGCGATGGGAAGGCACAGCCCACCCTCGTAATCGACATGCTCGCCGATGATGTTGACCCGGCCCGGCGCGCACCACACGCCGTCCGGTTCACCTCCGAACGACTCGGTGAATGCGCGTGCCGCGTCGTCGCACACCGTCACGTGCCCACCTCCCGCAGTCGGGCCGCGATGCGCTCCGGCGTCGTGTCGCTGATCCACGCCCCCATCGCAGACTCCGACCCCGCCAGGTACTTGAGCTTGTCGGCGGCGCGGCGCACCGAGAAGATCTGGCAGAACAGCCGGCCGTGTTCACGGTCGTCACCGATCGGTGCCTGGTGCCACGCGGCGATATACGGAACGCGGTCGACACCGTCGAAGAAGCGGTCGACGCGACCGAGCATGTCGCGCAGCAGCACCGCGAGTTCGTCGCGTTCGGTCTCGTCGAGCGCGGTGAGGTCCGGGACGTCGCGGTGCGGCGCGAGGTGCACTTCGATCGGCCAGCGCGCCGCGGCAGGCACATACGCGGTCCATGCGGTGCCCGACCACACGACTCGCGTACCCACACGCCGTTCGGCGTCGAGCACGTCGCGCTGCAACGACCGCCCCGTTCGCGCGCGGTGTTCCCGGGCACGCGCGACGAGCGTTGCGGTGCGGGCTGGCAGGAAGGGGTAGGCGTAGATCTGGCCGTGTGGGTGCTGAAGTGTCACACCGATTTCGGCGCCGCGGTTCTCGAAACAGAACACCTGCCGCACTCCCGGTAGGGCCGACAGGGTGGCAGTCCGCGCAGCGAGCACATCGACGACGGTGCGGGCGCGCTCGGCGTCCAGGCCGGCGAAGGTGGCGTCGTGGTCGGCGGTGAACGCCACGACCTCGCAGCGCCCACCCGCGGGCCGGCGCGACCACAGTCGGTCGGCACCGTCTGCATCGGTGCCGTCTGCATCGGCGCCGGACGATTCGGTGCCCGGCAGTTCGCTGTCGGCTCCGAGCGCGGGGAAACGGTTTTCGAACACGACGACGTCGTAGTCGTCTGCGGGGATCTCGGTGGCCGTTCCGGGCCTGCTCGGGCACAGCGGGCATTCGGCGACCGCCGGAAGAAAGGTGCGGTCCATGCGATGAGCGGCGAAGGTGACCCACTCGCCGGTGAGCGGGTCGCGGCGCAACTCCGACGTCGCCGCGACCGCCGGAAGCACTCGCCTGTCCCGGGTTTCGCGGGTCGCGGCCCCGGATACGAACGGCTCGGTGTCGTCGAAGTAGATCAGCTCGCGGCCGTCCGCGAGCCGCGTCACGGTCTGCCGGACCCGCGCCGCCACGGGGTTACCCGTCGGCCAGACCCAGGTCGGCGAGTCCGAGCAGCGACCGGTACTCGACGCCCTCGGCGGCGATGACCTGGTCGGCGCCGGTCGCGCGATCGACAACGGTCGCGACGCCCACTACCACCGCGCCGGCGTCGCGCAGAGCCTTGACCGCCGTGAGCGGGGAGTTACCGGTGGTGGTGGTGTCTTCCACGACGAGGACGCGCTTTCCGGTCACGTCCGGTCCTTCGATCTGACGCTGCATCCCGTGTGCCTTTGCGGCCTTGCGGACCACGAACGCGTCGATGGGGCGCCCCGGGGCGTGCATGACGGCCATCGCGACGGGGTCGGCGCCCATGGTCAGCCCACCGACGGCGTCGAAGTCCCAGTCGGCGACGAGTTCACGCAGCAGCGTGCCGATCAGCGGAGCCGCGCGGTGATGGAGAGTCGCGCGACGCAGATCGACGTAGTAATCGGCTTCCTTGCCGGACGACAACGTCACCCGGCCGTGCACCACCGCCAGCTCACGTACCAGTGCTGCCAGTTCGTCACGGTCACTCATTCGCGTTCCTCATCGTCGTCTCGCGCGGCCGTTCGTCGCGTCCGCGTCTGCGCGGCCGCCCGGTTGGCAGCGCTGCGTCGGCAACGAGCCTAGTCGCCCGCCCGGCGGTCAGGCGGCGACGGGATCGGAACCCGTGCCGGGCTTCGTTGCGAGCACTCCGGCCTCGACGGCCGAGCCGTCGGTTTCCGGAGCCGCGACCGGAGCGGGTGCTTCGAAGAGCGGGACGGGACCGACGGCCCCGATCTTGGCGTAGATCGACGTGGGGAACCGGCCGACCGCGTCGTTCAAGGTGGTGCCGATGTCGTTGAAGACGCGCACGGCGCCGGTGATGCGTTGCTCCCGCACGTCCAGTTCGCGGGCGACGCGCACGAACGGCCAGTGGGTGACGCCGTCGAGACCGCCGAGCAGGTCGTGCAGCGCCGCAGACAGCGTGTTCTCGGCGGCGGCACGCTCGGCGAGCCCGAGACGCTGGTCGCGCATCTCGATGGCGAGCGAACGGGCACCGACGACGGGCCGGAGCAGTGCGCGGTCGACGCCCGCTCCTGCCGACGCGGCGATGAGGGTGGGGATGAGGTCGTAGCGGTCGTCGAGTTCGTCGCGGAGCAGACGCAGGCTGTCGCGATAACGGGCGAACAGCGTGCGGAGGCGCTGCACACCTGCGCGTATCCAGAGCAGCAGTGCTGCCACAGAAGCCACAACAATCACCAGAGCCACAGAGGTCACGTCGAGGAATGTACCGACGTGGGTGGGTGGTGCGACAGAGGGATCCCGCGTGTCATCCCCCGCGTGTCCGTACCGTGATCTTCCCGGGTCTGTTTCCGCCCGGCGGGAGTACGCCGGTTACGTCCGCCCGCGGCCGTTGCCCAGACGCGCGGCGATCTTGCGCACCAGGTTCTGCGGCACGAGTCGCCCGGCGGTGGCGAGGACCTTGTACTGGATGCCCGGGATGCTCCGCACCTTGCCGGATTCGAGGTCGGCGAGCGACGTGCGCACCACCTTGTCCACGTCCAGCCACAGCACACCCGGGGTGGACGACATGTCGATCCCCGCGCGCTGATGGAACTCGGTACGCACGAACCCGGGGCACAGCGCCTGTGCCCGTACGCCCGTGCCGAGAAGTCCCCCGGCGAGCCCTTCGGTGAACGAGACGACGTACGCCTTGCTCCCCGAATAGGTGGACCCGCGCCCGGGCACCAGGCCCGCGACACTCGCGACGTTGATGACATCGCCCCTGCCCGCGGCGATCATGGGCGGCAACGCCGCACGCGTGAGCTGGACGACCGCGGTGACGTTCACGTCGAGTTGCGCCTGCAGCAACTGAGGATCGGCGGTCCAGAATTCGCCCGTGGTTCCGAAGCCGGCGTTGTTGACCAGCATGTCGACTCCGCGGGCGAGTCGCTCCGCTACCGCAGCGCGCCCCTCCGTCGTCGCGAGGTCGGCAGGCAGCACTTCCGAGGACGCGCCGGAGGTGCGCTGCAGTTCGGCAGCGAGGTCGTCGAGAGCGGACCGGTTACGGGCGACGAGGACGAGGTCGTATCCACGTTCGGCGAAGGTCCTCGCGAATCCTGCACCGATTCCCGAGGTGGGGCCGGTCACGAGCGCGACGGGACGCGAAGCTGAAGTCATGGCCGCCACAGTAGCGGCGAGCGCAAGAATCAGCGCGCCGCGAGACCGAGGGGATCGATCACCCGACGAGATCCTGCGAGTGTTCGACCGAACCGAAGACCATCGAGTCCTCGACCCTACTGATCCGGTGGTCGATGGCGTCGCGGTAGTAATTGTGACGGACCCGCCAATGCCCTCGAGTTCCCGACTTCGGCAGCGCGTCCGGCGAGCGTTCCACGTATCCGGCCTCGAGATCCCACAACGGTTTGGCGGTCATCGGCTCGGCGCCCAGGTGGGGATAGGCATGGGTGTAGCCGTTCTCACGCATATATCTGATGAGGTTCGCGACCGAACGCGCGGTCATATCCACCCGCAGTGTCCACGAGGCGTTGGTGTAGCCGACCGACCACGCGATATTGGGGACGTCCTCGAGCAGGTGGCTCTTGAAAACGAAACGGTCGTGCGGTTTCAGCTCGTCACCGTCGACCACCAGTCGCGTCCCGCCGAAGCCGAGCAGTTGCAAGCCGGTGGCGGTCACGATGATGTCTGCGTCGAGATGCCGGCCGGAGATCAGTCGCACGCCGGTCTCGTCGAAGCGTTCGATGTGGTCGGTGACCATCTCGATGGAGCCGTCCGTGATGCCGTTGAACAGGTCGGCGTCGGGAACCATGCACATGCGCTGGTCCCACGGGTTGTAGGTGGGGTTGAAGTGCACGTCGACCGGATAGTCCTCGGGCAGGTTGGCCGCCACGTTCGCGCGGATCATCTTGCGGCCCAGTTTCGGGAACCGGTGCGTGAGGTGCACGATCGCCGCGGTCTGCGTCGCATAACGCCACCGGATCACCCGGTGCGCCGCCGCGGCTGGCAGCAGCTTCCGGACAACGGGCACGAGGTATTGCTTCTGCTTGGCCGAGAAGATGTAGGAGGGCGAGCGCTGCAGCATCGTCACGTGCGCCGCCTGGTCGGTGAGGTTGGGAATCAGACTCACCGCGGTCGCGCCGCTGCCGATCACGGCGATGCGCTTTCCCCGGTAGTCGAGGTCCTCCGGCCAGTGCTGTGGATGCACGATCCGACCTGTGAAGTCCTCTGCTCCGGCGAACCTCGGGGTGTACGGCTGGTCGTAGTCGTAGTAGCCGGTCGCGAAGACGACGAACCGGCACCGGTAGGTCTCGTGACACTTCTCGTCACCTTCACCGACCTCGACGCCCAACGTCCAGGTGTCGGTGCCCGAGTCCCAGTCGGCGGTCAGCACGTGGTGCTCGAAGCGGATGTGGTCGGCGATGCCGAACTTGCGAGCGGTCTGCTCGATGTAGTCCCTGATGTCGGCACCTTCGGCCAGTGCGCCCGGCTTCGCCCACGGCTCGAACGGATAACTGAGCGAGTAGATGTCACTGTCGGACCGCACGCCTGGATAACGGAACAGATCCCAGGTCCCGCCGACGCGCTGCCTGCGCTCGAGGACCAGGTAGTCGCAGCCGGGATTGTGCTCGAGGATCCGGTAGGCGCAGTCGATGCCCGACAGTCCCGCCCCGATGATGATCACGTCGTGGAGGTGGCCGTCGGTTGCCGGTGAGCCGGCCGGCGCTGCGGCCGCGTCGGCGCTCGCGGTCGTGTTCGGGGTGTCATCCGTGGGGGAACTGTCGGTCACGTGGACCTCCTGATCGAGACGCCCCCCGGTGCTGTCATCATGCAACATTCGTCACCGGATGTGAGCTGAATCGCGTCCCGCTGTGTCCCCGAACCCTGTGTGTCCCCGCACCCTGGCGAGCCGTCGATCGTCCCAGCGCACCGAGGCCCCTGATCCGGCCGGTGCGGTGCACGAGTCAGTGCTGCACAGGTGCAGCGTGTCGTCGCGGTGGCACCGGCTGCCGAGAGATGTCAGCGATGGGTGGACGGGCGGCCCGGGTCGTGCTCGCTGCGGGCAGGCTCCCCGGATTCCGACGGTCCGGCAGGGGGCGGAAGCACGTGCAGAATCCCGGACAACCGGGCGACGGTCTCGATGGCCGAGTCCCATTCGCGTCCGGTGCTGCCCACGGGAATGGATCCCAGGGTCCACTCGCCTTCGCTCCACAGCATCTGCACGTGGTCGGGGATGGACTGCGTGAACGAGACCATGCGCTGGTCGCACACGCGCCGCGCGATCTCCAGATCGGTGGCGAACACGATGCGGGGTCCGATCGAACCGAGCAGGTTCATGTCCGCGTCTTTCGGGGGCGGCGTCGACTTCAGCCGCAGATCGATGTCGACGTCCGAACCCACCTTGCGGCGCACCGCGATGATCGTCGCGGTTTCTTCGATGTCGAACAGGGTGAAGTTCTCGCCGCGCCGGACGCCGCGCACCACATCGATGGCGCCGAGGTATTCCTGCTTGGCGAGCGCGGCGCGGTGCCAGTGGGACGGCAACTGGTCGTCCGAGGAGCTGTACTTGTAGCCCTGCGCCCGTGCCCAGATTTCGCGTACGCGCCCGGACTGCTCGCGCCGGGTCCGGTCGACGTAGAGCAGCGCGAGCGCACCGAGCAGCGCGACCGCGGCGAGAGCAAACCACATGAACGTCATCGACACGAAAGCCTAGCGTGTCAGCGACCCGGACCGTCGAACGACGGTATCGACGCGCTGACGACGGTGTCGGCGGTCATCCGGCCGGATTCGACGGGCGTGCCGGTCGCGATCACGGCCGAGCCGACCACCAGCGCGGACGGGTCGTCTCCCGAGAGCGTGATGATCTCGGTATCCGGAGTGAGCAGCACCGTGACGAGCGATCCGCCGATGCCACTGATCGTGATGCTCCCACCGTCGTTCGCGGTGACCGTACCGACCACTGCGCCGGAATCACCGATGATCTCACCGAGACCACCGGGAAGCTCGTCGAGCGGTTGTGAAGGCGTCGCTTCCGGAGACGGGCCCGGCGATACCGGCGCGGTAGGCGCGGGAGTGGTGAACGGGCGGGTGCCGGTGGCCGAATCGGACGTCTCGCTACGGCTGAGGAGGAACCCCGCGGTGCCGCCGAGCACGATGAGGACCGCAGCAGCGAGGAGCAGGAGCCCCCAGCGCGGGCCCCGGGGTGACTTCGGCGGTTCCGCGGGTGCGTACGGACCGTCGGGAGGCGACACGTTCGGCGGGTAGCCGCCGGGCGGCTGGTGCTGAGGTTGAGCGAACGCCTGCGTCGGCTGGTACGGCTGCGAGGGTGGGTAACCCTGCACCGGCGGATAGCTCTGCGTCGGCTGGTATCCCTGCATCGGCGGATAACCCTGTGTCGGCTGGTAGGCCTGTGCGGTCTCGGCATACGGACCGGGTTCCGGATATACGAGGGTGGGGTTGGTGACAGGCGTCCCGTACGCGGCGGTGGGATCGTCGGTGTGCAGCACACGGGTGTCGTCGTGTGCTGCATTCTCGGGCGCCCGGTCCTGCTGCGACTCGTCGTGCGGCGCAGCATCTTGCGACTCGGGGGCTGCACCGTTTTGCGACTCGTCGAGTGCGTAGGCCCGCTCCTGCGGCGTGCGCGGATCATGCGGCTGTGTCATAACCCCTCCCACAGTAGGCGTGCGCGTTTCCGGTAGCGAGTGCTACCGGAAA
>NZ_JBHWWX010000045.1:0-29891 GCF_042730335.1 Rhodococcus sp. NPDC060084 | reverse complement strand
CGCCCCCGCCTCCGACGCGCGCGGGCGCTGGCCCGGGGTGTTCGACCGCGAATCCCCCTTGTCCTTCTGGGGCTGACGCACCGTGGTGAGTCCTTCGCGCAGCGCTTCGTCGATTCCGTCGAAGCCGGTGATCGACAGATGGCCCGGCACATCGAGTCCCGTCTGGTCGGCCCACGCCAGGGCGCCGAGCGCGAGAACGTCGGTCGTGCACATCAGTGCGGTGATCCTGGGGTTGACGCTCATGATCTGCGCCGCGCCCGACAACCCGTTTTCCGAGGTGTGCGTGTAGCGCTCGACGACAGTGAGCGAGGCCGGGTCCAGCCCGCCCGCCCGCATCGCGTCCTGCACTCCGAGGATGCGCTCGCGCTGCACGTGGAATCCGCTGCTGTCGAGGGTCGACAGATCGACGACACCGTCGTGGCGCTCGCGCCCGAGTCGCATGGACACGATACCGATGTGCCGGTGGCCGAGTCCGATGAGATGTGCGGCGAGATCCCGCATCGCGCCCCGGTCGTCGATGCCCACGACAGGGGTGTGCTCGAAACCGCGCGGCTGGTCACAGGCGACGATCGGCAGATTCCGTTCGAGCACCGCGGCCAGGTACGGATCTTCGGGCGGTACGGAGTAGACGACGAACCCGTCCACCGACGACCGGTGCACGACCTGCGCGGCTTCGGTGTCGGCGCGTCCGGGACCGGCGGGGATGAGCAGCAGACCTTGTCCGGCTGCCTCGCAGGCCTCCGACAGCCCGGACAGAAATCGCATGGCGGCGGGGTCCCGGAACGAGTAGCTCAGCGCCTCGGTGAGAAGGACGCCCACAGCACCGGCCTTGCGGGTGCGCAGGGACCGCGCCATCGGATCCGGGCCGGCGTACCCACGGCGCTTGGCCACATCGAGCACACGCTGGCGTAGCTCCGCGGACAGCTGATCGGGCCGGTTGTACGCGTTCGACACCGTGGTGCGGGAGATCTTCAGTTCGGCAGCGATCGAGGCCAGCGTCGCCTGTCGGCGGGGCTGACGGGACCTGGGCATGAGGGGACCGTAGTCCTGTGGGTCTCGTCACGGCGACGCGGGGACGGCGTAATTCGCCTTCCCGACCCGCTAAAGTGGAACGGTAACGATTACCAATAACGATTGGGCGTGCCTCCGGGGCCGTTCGTCGACTCTCGATTCAGGAGAAGACCACAGTGCGTTTGTCCTCCCGTACCGCGCTCGCGGCCGCCGCCGTGGCTTGCGTGACCACCTTGGCCGCGTGCGGGTCCGCCACCACCGGATCCGATGACGAGGACACCCTGCGCGTAGTCGCCTCCACCAACGTGTGGGGCTCCGTCGCCCAGGCCGTGGCCGGCGACCGTATCGAGGTCGAGTCCCTCATCACCGAACCGTCGGCCGACCCGCATTCCTACGAGGCGAGCCCGCTCGACGCCGCGGCGATCAGCGACGCGTCGCTCGTCGTCTACAACGGTGGTGGATACGACCAGTTCGTCGAGGACATCCTCGAGTCCGGTAGCGGCGACCCCGCGACCGTCGAGGCGTTCGCGCTCTTCGAATCCGGCGAAGGATCCGATCTGCACGCCGGCCACGACCACGAGGACACCCACGACACCGCGGGTACCCACGACACCGGTACCGACGACACAGCGGGCAGAACGGGTCACTCGCACGACGGGCACGACCACAGCGGCGTCAACGAGCACGTCTGGTACGACCTCGCGACCGCCGATGCGGTCGCGCACGCCGTCGCCGATCGCCTTGCGGAACTCGATCCGGAGGGTGCCGCCACTTACGAAGCCAATGCCGCGGCGTTCCACGACAATCTGCACGCCGTCGCCGATCGCGTGGCCTCGATCGCCGAAGCGCATCCCGACGCACCGATCGCGCAGACCGAATCCATCGCGACCTATCTGGTGACCGCGGCCGGACTCCGCGACGAGGTACCCGCAGACTTCGCGAATGCGATCGAGAACGGCACCGACCCGTCGCCCGCCGCCATCGCGGCCACCCGGCAATTGCTCCTCGACAAGCAGGTCCGCGCACTGCTGTACAACCCGCAGACCGAGGACAAGGTGAGCCGTGAGATGCGCGCGGCAGCAGAGGCGTCGGGTATTCCTGTCGTCGAAGTTTCCGAAACCCTGCCCGACGGTGTCGACTACATTCAGTGGCAGACCAGGACAGCCGAGGCGCTCGCTTCCGCACTCGACACCGAATCCTGACCACCCGCTCGAGAACACGGACTCCGGTGAATTCTTCGACACCCGACCGCGCCCACGCGGTCGAACTCCGCGGCGCGCGGCTGGCATTCGGCGATCGTGTGCTCTGGGACGATCTCGATCTCACCATCGAACCGGGTGAGTTCGTGGCCGTCCTCGGACCGAACGGGGCGGGCAAGACCTCCCTGCTGAAAGTCCTCCTCGGCCAGTTGCCGCTCAGCGGCGGAACCGCGACCATCGCGGGATCGCCGGTGCGTGCCGGTAATTCGCATCTGGGCTACGTGCCGCAGCAGAAGACCCTCGACGAGGGTGTCCCCCTGCGCGGGCGCGACCTGGTGGGTCTCGGCGTAGACGGTCACCGCTGGGGCACCGGGATCCGTTTCTGGAAGCAGCGGAAAGTCGCGGTGGACGCGGCACTCGCCCAGGTAGGAGCCGAGGCATACGCCGGGGCTCCCATCGGCGCCCTGTCGGGAGGCGAGCAACAACGTCTGCGTATCGCGCAGGCGCTGGTCGGCGATCCCCACGTCCTGCTGTGCGACGAGCCGTTGCTCAGCCTCGACCTCGCCAACCAGCACCTCGTCTCGTCGCTCATCGACCGGCGCCGTCGCGATCACAACACTGCCGTCCTGTTCGTCACGCACGAAATCAATCCGATCCTCCCTCTCGTCGATCGCGTGCTCTATCTCGTGGACGGTCAGTTCCGCATCGGGACGCCCTCCGAAGTCATGACCTCGGAGGTTCTTTCGGAGCTCTACCGCACCGACGTGGAGGTCCTCGAGGTGCGTGGGCGCCTCGTCGTCATCGGTACCGGGGACGCCATCGACGCGCTCGGCAGCGCCGGCGGTCTGCGTCCCGGCGAGGGCGTTCACCATCACGAACACGAGGACGACGCATGAGCAGCAAGTTCACCGACGCCATGGGACGGCTGTTCGACTTCGACACCACCGCCGACCTCCTGCAGTACGACTTCGTCCAGCAGGCCCTCGTCGCCGGTGCCATCCTCGGTCTCCTCGCCGGGATCATCGGCCCGTTGATCATCAGCCGGCAGATGGCGTTCTCGGTGCACGGCACCTCCGAGTTGTCCCTGACCGGTGCGGCCGCCGCTCTGCTTCTCGGCGTCTCCGTCGGGCTCGGGGCCGTGGTGGGCGCGGTGATCGCCGCGATCCTGTTCGGCATCCTGGGAACCCGCGCGCGCGAACGAGACTCCGTGATCGGTGTGGTCATGGCGTTCGGCCTCGGACTGGCCGTGCTGCTGCTCTGGGCGTACGACGGCCGCACCGGCGCGGCGTTCTCACTGCTGACCGGTCAGATCGTGGCGCCGGGAGGAACGGGCATCACTCTGCTCGCGACGTGCGCGGTCGTAGTCATCGGCACCCTGATCTTCATCTACCGTCCGCTGCTGTTCGCGAGCACCGACCCCGAAGTCGCCGCCGCGCGAGGCGTGCCGGTCCGGGCGCTGTCGATCGTCTTCGCCGTGCTCGTCGGAGTCACCGCGGCCCTCGGCGTGCAGATCGTCGGCGCCCTGCTCGTGATGGCGCTGCTCATCACACCGGCCGCTGCCGCCTCCCGAGTCGTGAGCGGACCACTCGCCGCAACCGTGCTGTCGGTGATCTTCGCGGAGATCGCCGCGGTGGGAGGAATCCTCCTCGCGCTCGCGCCCGGAGTCCCCGTGTCCAGCTTCATCACGACCATCGCGTTCGTCATCTACCTGGTGTGCCGGATTGTCGGGTCCTCGCGCAGGCGGCGGGGCGTCGGCCGCACTCCGTCCGCGAGCACCGTCCGGCACTGACGACCCGGTAGCGGACAATCGTCCGATGCGGTCCCGTAACAAGATTCTGCACGCCACCGTCGAACTGATCGGGGAGGTCGGCTTCGAAGGCGTGACCATCGCCGGCGCGGCACACGCTGCCGGGGTGTCCCGGCAGACCGTGTACTCGATCTTCGGGTCCCGGGAAGAACTTGTGTCCCAGGCCGTCGCGGGAGTGGCGGTGGAGGCACTCGCGGGGATCCACACGCGTCTCCGACATATCGCAACCCCCGCCGACTACGTCGTCGAACTCATCGTCGCGAGCCGGACCGTCGTGCGCGACAACGCCATCCTGGCCGCGTTGCTGCGCTCCGAACGAGAGAACCCGGTGTTCGACAACGGCATGGTCGCGCGGGCAAAGCCGGTCGCGCGCACCCTGTTCGCGCCGCTCGTTACCCGGCACCCCGACGTGGAATCACAACTCGAGGACATCATCGAGATCTCGCTCTTTCTGGGGTTGTCCGTAGTGCTGTTCGACGACGAAGCGGTGCACTCCGACGACGAACTCAGACGCTTCCTGACCCGGTGGCTCGGGCCGGCGCTGTCACATACCCGGCCCGAAGCAGGACCGGGATCTTGACACTATGGCCCCAGAGTGTCTAGTTTTGCGACGCCTCCGGGGCCGGCTGTCCGAAGACCCCCGAGGCCGACGCAACCATCCGGGGGGATCACTTGCCGCACGTCACACGCCGGGCTTTTCTCGCCGGAGCCGCAGTCGCCGGATTGTCGCTCGCGGGAACCGGAGTCGCCCCGGCCGCACTCGGCATCGCAGCGCGCGTGAACAGGGTCCCTCTCACGCGGGAAGAACACCGCGTCGTCGTCGTCGGATCCGGGTTCGGAGGTGGCGTGACGGCGCTACGGCTCGCACAGGCCGGCGTGCGCGTCACCGTCCTCGAACGCGGAATACGGTGGCCGACCGGACCGAATTCGACGACCTTTCCGCGAATCGACGCACCCGACAAGCGGATTCTGTGGCACCGGTCGAATCCCGAACTGTTCGGCCGCACGCATGTGTTCGAGCCGTACACCGGTCTCGTCGAGGCGGTCGCCGGTGAGAACATGACTGCCCTGTGCGCAGCCGGCGTCGGGGGCGGGTCGCTCCTGTATCAGGGGATGTCGTTGCAGCCCAGCGAGTCCGTGTTCGAAGCGAACCTCCCGAACGAACTCGACTGGGCCACCCTGGACCGCGTGCACTATCCGCGAGTCGCGCGCATGCTGAAGCTTGCCGTCGCACCCGACGAACTGGTGGCGAGCCCTCACTACAAGACCTCCCGGATCTTCGCCGAGCGCGTCACACGAGCGGGCCTACCGCTCGACAAGATCCCGATGCCGATCGACTGGGACTACGCACTGGCCGAACTTCGCGGCGAGATGCGGCCGTCGTATACCGACGGGTCCGGCGCACTGGGTGTCAACAACGGTGGCAAGCATTCGGTCGATGTCACCTACATCGCCGCAGCCGAGCAGACCGGCCTGGTGACGGTGGAGACGCTCCACGAGGTAACCGACGTCGCGCGCGCCGCCGACGGGCGATGGACCGTGCACGTCGACCGGATCGACACCACCGGCGCGGTGGTCGAGAACAAGATCCTCACCACCGACGCCCTCGTACTGTCCGCGGGCAGTCTCAACACGACCCGCCTTCTCGTGCGCGCATCGGCGCACGGCCGGATCACCGACATGCCCGACGAACTCGGCGGCGGGTGGGGGTCGAACGCGGACCGCATCTACCTCTGGACCAGTCTGGAAGACAGCTTCGGTGCAGTGCAGGGCGGCCCGCTCGTGTACGGCAGCAAGAACTGGGACGACCCGAACAACGCGTTCACCGTCATCCAGGCGTCCATCCCCTCCGCGTACGGACTCGACACCCGCAGCACGGTCATGGTCGGTTTCGGCGTCAGCGCGGGCCGAGGACATTTCGTCTACGACTCCGGCCGCGACGATGCGATTCTGCGGTGGCCCACAGACGGCGACGCAGCCATCCAGAACGATCACATCGATCCTGCCGCCCGCAAGATCGCCGGGCCGAACGACATCCTGACGGACACGAACACCGTTGTCCCGTCCACCTGGCACCCCCTCGGCGGAGCGAGTATGGGAACCGTCTGCGATCTCGACGGGCGGGTGCTCGGGCAGCGCGGCCTGTATGTACTCGACGGGGCACTCATGCCCGGCAACACGGCGGCCTGCAACCCGTCGATGACGATCGCCGCAGTTGTCGAGCGAGCCCTCGACGACATCGTCGCGCGCGACGTGGGCGTCGTCTTCTGACAGCACTTCCGCTCGAAAGAGCATCGCGGGAGAGCGCGGGCCGGTTGCGGCCCCACCGGCCCTAGACTTGTCTCGTGCCTCGCATCGACCTCAACAGCGACCTCGGTGAAAGCTACGGCCAGTGGCGGCTCGGCGACGACGAGACGATGCTCGGACTCGTCTCGAGCGCGAACATCGCCTGCGGGTTCCATGCGGGCGACCCCTCGACGTTGCTCGACACCTGCCGGGCCGCCGCAGAACGCGACGTGCGGATCGGCGCGCAGGTGGGATATCAGGATCTCGCCGGCTTCGGCCGGAGGTTCATCGATGTGACGCCGGCCGAACTCACCGCCGAAGTGATCTACCAGATCGGCGCTCTGGAGGGACTCGCGCGGGTTGCGGGTTCGTCCGTCAGTTACGTCAAACCGCACGGCGCGCTGTACAACGCGGTGGTGCACCATCGCGAGCAGGCTCGTGCGGTGGTCGCTGCGGTGTGCGCGTACGACGACTCGCTGCCGGTTCTCGGCCTGCCGGGGTCGGTGCTTCTCGACGAGGCCGAACGCGCGGGACTGCCGGTGGTCAGCGAGGCGTTCGCCGATCGCGCGTACACACCCGAGGGCACACTCGTCTCCCGGCACGAACCCGATGCGATCCTCCACGACCCGGACACGGTGGCGCGACGCGTGCTGCGCATGGTGACGGAAGGTGTGGTGACGGCACTCGACGGCAGTGACGTGCCCGTCACCGCTCGGTCGGTGTGCATTCACGGCGACTCCCCCGGCGCCACCGCGATGGCAATTGCCGTACGTGCTCTGCTCGACGCCGAGAGCATCGGTATCGAAGCATTCGTGTGAGGGACGATCGATGAGGATCCTGCCGAACGGAGACGCCGCGCTGCTCGCCGAGTTCGCATCGCTCGACGACGTGCTCGCGCACTACCGGGCGCTCGACGCGGACCGGCCGCACGGCGTCGTCGACCTCGTTCCCGCCGCCCGTACGGTGCTGGTTCGCTTCGAACCCCGGGAGATTCGCGGAGACACCGTGCGCCGATGGATCGCCGAGACCCCACCTGTAGATGCGGACACCCTCGTCGCCGACGAGATCGTGATCGATGTCCGGTACGACGGCCCCGATCTCACGGAGGTCGGAGAGAGGACCGGACTGGGTGCGGACGGCGTGATCTCGGCACACACGGACCGGGCCTGGACCGTCGCCTTCGGCGGGTTCGCTCCCGGATTCGCGTACCTCACCGGAGGTGACGATCGTCTGCAGGTTCCCCGGCGCGAGTCGCCGCGTGTCGCGGTTCCGGCCGGAGCCGTGGGGCTGGCCGGCGAGTTCTCCGGGATCTACCCCCGGCAGTCACCGGGAGGATGGCAGCTGATCGGGACGACCGATGCCGAACTGTGGCAACCGGATCGGATCCCTGCTGCGTTGCTCCGGCCCGGTGTCCGCGTCCGGTTCCGGCCGGTGCGGCGTCCGCTGGTGACAGAGTCGTCGGCGCCCGACATCCGACGCACGGATGGGTGACGGCGCCGTGCGCGAGACTGGGGCGGTGGCGTGGTTCGAGGTTGTCTCCCCCGGCGTTCTCACGACAGTCCAGGATCGCGGTCGCCCCGGCCACGGCGGAACCGGACTGACCACGTCCGGCGCTGCCGACCGGACGGCGCACGATGCGGCGAACCGGTTGGTGGGCAACCACCCCGGCGCCGCCACCCTCGAGGTCACGGCCGGCGGGCTCGTCGTGCGGAGCGTCGGCGCGATGATCGTGGCGGTGACCGGGGCGCGTGCCGAGGTCACCGTGAACGAGCGGCCACGGGGTGACTGGTCGCGGATTCACCTGAGCAACGACGATGTGCTGGCGATCCGGCCACCGTCGATCGGACTGCGGTCCTACCTGGCTGTCCGCGGAGGCATCGATGTTCCCGAGGTGCTCGGGAGCCGGGCCACCGACACGCTGTCGAACACCGGTCCCGCGCCCGTTCGGGCAGGTGATCGTCTACCGGTGGGCGCACTCGCCGACGCCCTGCCTGTCGAAGAACAGTTCCCCCCGCCCGCCGACCTGGGCGATCCGGTGGAACTGGGGGTGCGCCTCGGCCCGCGCGACGACTGGTTCACGCCGGCCTCCGTGCGCGCCCTGCTGCGGGAACGCTGGACGGTGACGCCCCGGCTCGACCGGATCGGCATCAGGCTGCGGGGCACCGGACCGCTCCACCGGTCGCGGCGAGCCGAACTTCCGAGCGAGGGAATGGTTCCCGGAGCACTACAGGTACCCCCCGAGGGGCATCCGGTGCTGTTCCTCGCCGACCATCCCGTCACGGGTGGATACCCGGTGATCGCAGTGGTGGCACGCGCCGATCTTCCCCTCGCAGCACAGTTGCGGCCGGGCCACCGGGTGCGGTTCTCCGTCACCCGGTAGCCCGGCCGCATGCTGTGTCGTCTGCGACGTCACTCGGAGAGAGGCGACAGCCTGCCGTCGATCATTTCCAGTACGCGATCGCAGTGCACGAGCACGTCGTGGTCGTGCGTGACCATGATCGTGGCGACCCCGGCACTATGGGTCTCGTCCGCCAGAAGCTGCACGACGTCGTGGCTCCGAGCACGGTCCAGCGCCGCGGTGGGCTCGTCGACGAGCAACACGGCGGGTTCGGTGACCAGGGCGCGAGCGATACCCACGCGCTGACGTTCGCCACCGGACAGCTGGCCCGGACGCTTGTTCGCGCGGTGGGTCATGCCGACGGATTCGAGGAGCTCGTGGGGGTCACGCCCGGGCCGTCCCGTGATCGTCGACATCAATCGCAGCTGGTCGAGCGCGGTCAGTGCCGGCAGCAGATTCGAGGACTGGAACACGAACCCGATTTGATTGCGGCGGATTTCGGCGAGCTGACGACGCGGTGTGGCGGTCAGGTCGACGTCCCGCAGCACAACCGTGCCGGTGGTGGGATGAATCAGTCCTCCGGCCACGGCCAGGAGACTGGATTTGCCCGCGCCGGACGGACCGACGATCGCGACCAGTTCGCCGGGGGCAACTTCGAGGTTCACGTCGTCGAGTGCGGTGACGGTGCTGTCGCCGTCGCCGAACTGCAGGCCGACATTCCGCAGGCTCAGGCCCGTGGTGGTGGTGAGGGCGCTCATCGATTCTCTCCCAGTGCCGTCAGGGGGTTGATACGGGTGATTCGCACGATCGCGAGTCCGGCCCCGATGAGGCCGAGCACGATCAGCAACAGTGCGCCTTGCAGAATCGGGCCCGTTTGGAGCGAGAACGGCATGCCCGTTCCTTCGAGTCCGGAGCCGAGGCCGAGGCCGACGAGGACACCGAAGGCGACGGACACGACGAGAATCAGGGCTGCCTGGATGATGCTGTCGCGCATCAGATATCCGGTGGACGCACCCATCGCGCGGAGGACCGCGAGTTCACGCAGCCGCTGGACGGTCCAGATGCTGAAGAACGCACCGACGACCAGTGCCGAAATCGCGTAGAGGAACGCGATGATCATGGACATCGTCATCGTCTCCGCGGAGTAACCCGGGGAGGAGTCGAACGACTCCTCGACGGTCTTGCTCGCAGTGCCTGCTGCGGCGTCACCGGCGGCCAGGTCGGGAAGGGAGCCGTCCGTTCCCTGGATCGCGACGACACTCGCCTCCGTGTACGCCCGCGGTTCGGTGGCGGCGCCTTCGAGCGTGCCCGCGTTGATTTCCTGCCAGGTTGCCAGCGGCACGTACGCGATGTCGACGTGGCCGAAGGTGCGCTTGTCCTCCGTGAACCCGACGACGGTCATTTCCGTCCCGAGCCGGTCGACCGTCACGGTGTCGCCGACAGCGACACCTTCGTCACGAGCGGTCTCGCTGAGGATGATGTCTCTCGGCCCGCTCAGCTGTGTGCCTTCGCCTGCGGTGGGCTCGAGGAAGGAGCCCGGCACAATGCCGAAGAGTGTCAGGTCGATCGCCATGCCGCCGCCGGTGTGCGCGTTGACGATGGCGTTGCCCATCAGCTCGGCGTGCTCGACGCCGGGCTGGGCAGCCCATGCCGCCGCCTGCTCTTCGGTGACGACGGACCGCGAGAATGCGGAGTCCGTCTTCGTGCCCTCCTGGAAGGCGAACGCCTGGGCGGGCGTCCGCTGAAGGCCCGAGACTCCGTCGTCGACGAGTCCGGAGGACAGGCCCGAGAGGATGACCATCAGAACCGAGATCAGGGCGATGACGGATGCCATCAGCAGAACACGTGTACGCGCGAACACCAGTTCACGCACTGCAAGAAACATAGGGGCTCCTGGAAAGGATCGCTCAGGCGAAGGCACCTGGGATGAGGTAGGCGGGCACGGGACTCACTTCTCCGATTTCAACAGAGGATGAGTTGCATTACCACTAAGGTTTACCTACGACAATGGGTAGTTTCCCGACCTCGAAACGCGCCAGAAACCGCCCTCTACCTGCGCTTATCACTGATCTTGCCGGCGGCCGGCCAGGCCTGAAATTTGATGACGACATGTCGTCAACATCATGGTTCGAGACGCGCTCGGGCCCCCCGAAGGCATCCGAGCCGACGCACTTTCGGCGCGCTCGATCCGCCGGGGTGTACCCTTCGATCGGTCACAAGTCCCCGATCCGATCCCGGAGCAATACGTGCCTATCCTGAACGCCGGGCACACCGTGGCCGAGCACAAATCCGCCACTCGCACTCGCATCCTCAGCGCTTTCGCCGAGGTGCTGGCCCGCGAGGGATGGGACGGCGCATCGGTCAAAGCCGTCGCCGCGCAAGCCGGCCTGACCCGCACGGTGATCTACAACTACTACGCCGACAAATCCGAGATGCTCCTCGCGTGGTCCGCCCACGAAATCGAGCGGTTTCTCGATCTGCTCACGCGCAAGCTCGCCGGGATGGACGATCCCCGCGACATGCTCGAGACCGTCGTCGAGCTGGTTCTCCTCGAATTCGCCGGGCCCCACCCCGTGACACCGCCCGTGATGAGCCTGATCCCGAATGCGACCAAGCTGGAGTTCACCTCGCAACTCAACGAACTCGAGGACGTGGTCTACCGGATCCTCGTCGAGGGCGAGAAGTCGGGAGTGTTCCGGCTGATCGACGCACGGTCCGCGAGCCGGTGCATCCTGGGCTGCCTGGACCCCCACCGCCAGGTGCTGGCCGACGGCGGGCCGGTCGACGAGGTGATCTCGATGGTGGTTCCGTTCGTGATGGGGGCCGTGGGCGCCCTCGACCGTGACCCGCACGCCGAACCCGGCTGTGCGGCGATCTGCGACGCGGGCGAGGAGAACCTGTCGTCCGAGTCCTGATCGGAGACGGCTCTCAGGCGTCCGATCGAGCCTGGGAACCGGGTTCCCCCGAGATCTCCGGATTCGTGACACGCCGTACGAACTCGATCGTCTGAGCGAGGGCGCGGCGTGCGGGAGGCGAGACGCCGGGCAGGCTGAGGTACCCGTGGACTGCGTTCTCGTACTCCGTCAGGGTCACGTCGCCGCCCTTCTCGCGCAGCGCATCCGCATAGAACACGCCGTTGTCGCGCAGCGGATCGTGCCCGGCGACCTGGATGAGCGCAGGAATCGTGGCGCCGGCGAGACTGCCGCGCAACGGTGCCGCCGTGGGCGCGTACGGATCTGCGCCGTCGAGGTACAAGCGGACGAACGCGCGCATACCGCGGGAGGTCAGGACGGGCGCATCGGCGTGCTCGCGCTCGGAGGGAAATACCTCTTCCATCTCGGTGCCCGGATAGACGAGCACCTGTCCGACCAGTGCGGAGAGGCCGGACTGCGCGGCGAGATCCGCGACGACCGCGGCGAGATTGCCGCCGGCACTGTCCCCGGCCACCACCACCCTCGTCCCGTCCACGCCGAGTTCGGCAGCATGCTCGACCACCCACAGCAGAGACGACCAGCAGTCGAATACCGCCGCAGGGTACGGGTTTTCGGGCGCAAGCCGGTAATCGACAGACACGACGACGCACGGAGACTCCGCAGCCATGTGGCTCGCCCACCACTCGTCCTGCTCGGGCTCACCGAGCACCCAGCCTCCGCCGTGGAAGAGCACTACGGCAGGGAGAGGACCGGGCGCCGAACCCGACGGCCGGTAGATGCGCAGGCGCAACGTAACAGACTCGGTGGCGGATTCGAGTCCGGCGATCTCGGCGGGCTGCAACTCGACCGTGCGGTCGACGATGTGCGCGGCGCGGTGTGGCCGGCCGGCGACCCATCGCCCGACGCGCGAGGACAACAGCTTCGTCCGGCGTGCGCGTCGCGCGGGGACCGCCTCGGGCGGTTCGTCCGCGATGGACGCGCCGGTGAGGCCCTCCACGAGGGCGAACAGCTTGGTACGGAACGGGAGCGGAGCGGCCACGGCCGCAACACTAGAGGACCGCGGTCGCTTCCGGAACGGTGGCGCGCTCCGAGCGGTGGAGCGCACTGAGGCACAGACCTTGCACGGGACGGGTGGCCTCGGACCGGAAACGGCCTCCTACCTGCGCGACACTCTGGACGACGTTGTCACGCACCGTGATCCATTCCTCTTCTCCCGAACTCGACTGAACCGAGACGACGCCGTCGACGACATGGTCGAACGTGAAGTGCGACAACACCTCCGGGAACCGGTCGCGGCGTCCCCTCAGCACCCGCCGCATACGGGCACGCGGCGACAGGAACGAATCGATCAGATAGGCGAGCCATTCGGCGTGCCGGAAGAAGTGCTCGTCGCCGTCCCACACCAGAGCCGATCCGTCGTCCGTGGGAGTCCACTGGCACCACGACATCGGACGACCCCGCGTCGGCAGACCGTCCCGTCCCGCATTGTGCCGCCCGCTCGCGGGACCGGCGAAGGCGCGAAGGAACTCGATCTCACCGGCGTTCAGAGGCGGTGAAACCTCGAACCGACCGTCGAATCGAGCGCTGTACATACGGTGCCTCCCCACGTCGACTGTTGTGCTTCTTTACCCCGTCCGGCGGGCTTCCACACCGATCCGGGGCAGACAATCCGGCCAATCGAGACATCACCCTCGTCACAAATGTGAATCTCTGTTAACTTTCTCGCGACATCGGTGGCGGAGACAGAGGTGGCGACGTGTTGCGTCGGATAACGGCAGCAGTCATGGGTACAGCGATCGTGGCAGCGGGCACGATCATGGGAAGCGGCGTCGCATCCGCCGAAGACACTGGGGCTCAGCAGTACCCGCTCGCGCCGACATTTCTCGACGGCATCGGAATGGAACTCGCGAACCCGGGAGGGTCGGCGCCCGGCTCCAACGACTGGTCGTGTGAGCCCTCCGACGAGCACCCCGACCCGGTGATCCTCGTACACGGAACAGCCGCTAATCGACAGGACAACTGGGCCTACCTGTCACCACTGCTTGCAAACGAGGGCTACTGCGTCTTCGCGCTCACATACGGCAACTATCCCGACCTGCCGTGGCCGCTGAACGCATTCGGCGGCCTGAAACCCATGGAACAGAGCGCCGCCGAGTTGTCGGTGTTCGTCGACGAGGTGCTGGAGGCGACCGGGGCCGAGAAAGTCGCCCTCGTCGGCCATTCGCAAGGCACCCTCATGCCCACGTACTACCTCAACCGTCTCGGCGGCAACACCAAGGTCCGGGACCACATCTCCCTCGCGCCGCTGTGGGACGGCAGCCACGCGTTCCTGCTCGAAGCCACCTTCTCGTTGTTCGGCCAGGCCGGTCTGCGTGACGAACTCGAACAACTCGTCGCGACCGTGGGCTGCGGGGCATGCCCGCAGGTGCTCGCCGGCTCCCAGTGGTTCCGGGATCTGCACGCCGACGGCGTCTACGCGCCCGAGGTCCGGTACACCAACATCATCACGCGATACGACGAACTGGTGCTTCCGCACACCAGCGGCTACCGGGAAGCCGGCAACGCCACGAACTTCGTGCTGCAGGACCACTGCGAGGCGGACTGGGCCGAACACGTCGCCATCGTCAACGACCCCGTGGCGGCAGCGGTCGTCCTCAACGCCCTCGACCCGGACAACCCGCGCCCGGTGCCGTGCGTATCGGTGCCGCCGTTCACGGGATGGTCACCCACCGCACCCTCGCCGTAGAAACGACCGCGACCGCCGTGGTAGCGGCGGTCGCGGTGTCGAAGCCGGGTGACGCTACGCGCGGCGCTGCCGGGCGATGTCGGCGAGCACGACGCCCGCAGCCACCGACGCGTTGAGCGATTCCACATCGCCTGCCATCGGGATCGACAACACGGCGTCACAGGTTTCGCGGACCAGACGCGACAAGCCCTTACCCTCGGAGCCGACCACCACGACCACCGGATCGGTGCCGTCGAACTCGTCGAGCGTGGTGTCTCCGCCGGCGTCGAGACCAACGACACGCACACCCTGCGCCTGCCAGTCCTTGAGCGTGCGGGTCAGGTTGGTGGCGCGCGCGACGGGCAGTCGTGCTGCCGCGCCCGCACTGGTCCGCCATGCCACGGCGGTCACCGACGCCGAACGCCGCTGCGGGATGACCACGCCGTGTCCGCCGAACGCCGCGACCGAGCGGATGACGGCACCGAGGTTGCGCGGATCCGAGATGTTGTCGAGCGCGACCAGCAGCGGCCGCTCATGGAGTTCTTTCGCGCGGGTGATCAGGTCGTCGGGATGCACGTACCGATACGGCGGCACCTGGAGACCCACGCCCTGGTGCATTCCGTTGGTGGACAGCCGGTCGAGTTCCGCGCGCGACACCTCGAGGATCGAGATGCCCATGTCGGCGGCCCGCTGCACGGCTTCCTTGAGTCGCTCGTCCGCTTCGGCTCCGACCGCGACGTACAGAGCGGTCGCGGGAACCTCGGCACGCAGGCATTCGACGACGGGGTTGCGGCCCAGCACCATCTCCGGCCCGTCCTCGGGCTTGCGGCCCGCCGGACGCCGACCGCCACCACGGGAGGTATCGGTCGCCTTCGCGGCAGCACGGGATCGCCGTGCGGCGGCGTGGTACGGACGATCCTCGGCCTTGGGTGTCGCACCGCGCGGTTCCAGACCACGACGGCGCTGACCGCCGGAGCCGACGACCTGCCCCTTCTTGGTTCCGCCCTTACGAATTGCGCCGCGGCGCTGGGAATTGCCTGCCATCACTGTCCTGCTTTCAGAGACCACTCGGGTCCGTTCGGCGTATCGGTCACTTCGATACCTGCCGCTGTCAACCGGTCGCGCACCTCGTCGGCGATCGCCCAGTTCTTGTCTGCTCGCGCATTCTGCCTGCGGACGAGATCCGCGGAGACGAGCACGTCGAGCGCTTCCAGAGCCGCCGATCGGTCGGCGGTGGAGTCACTCCAGTGTGCATCGAGTGGGTCCACTCCGAGAATTCCGAGCATCGCGCGCACCTGCGACGCGATCCGGACGGCCTCATCGAGATCACCGTTGTCGAGTGCCTTGTTGCCCTCGCTGCGCCGGCCGTGGATCTCGGCGAGCGCCTTGGGCACACCGAGATCGTCGTCGAGTGCCTGCGCGAATTCGTCCGTCCACGTACCGACCGGAACCTCGCCCGCACGATCGCGGGTCTTGAGCACGAACGATTCGAGACCCCGGTAGGCGGCGGCCGCTTCCTGGAGCGCTGCCTCGGAGTACTCGAGCATCGAACGGTAGTGCGCACTGCCGAGGTAGTACCGCAATTCCTGGGGCCGGACCTTGGTGAGCACGTTCGGGACCGAGAGCACGTTGCCGAGCGACTTGGACATCTTCTCGCCGCCCATGGTCACCCAGCCGTTGTGCAGCCAGTACCGGGCGAAGCCGTCGCCTGCCGCCCGAGCCTGAGCGATTTCGTTCTCGTGGTGGGGAAAGACAAGATCCATTCCGCCGCAATGAATGTCGAAGGTGCCACCGAGATAGAACGTAGCCATCGCAGAGCATTCGAGGTGCCATCCGGGACGGCCGCGCCCCCACGGAGTGGGCCACGAGGGCTCACCCGGCTTCGCCGCCTTCCACAGAGTGAAGTCGCGAGGGTCGCGCTTGCCGAGCCCGGCGCTCTCACCCTGGTGCACGTCGTCGAGCTTGTGCCCGGACAGCGACCCGTACTCGGGATAGCTCTTCACGTCGAAGTAGACGTTGCCGTCGGAGGGGTACGCATGGCCCGCCGCGATGAGTCGTTCCATGAGGTCGACCATCTGCGTGACGTGCCCGGTGGCGCGTGGCTCGATAGACGGCGGAAGGACACCGAGCGCGTCGTAGGCCCGGTTGAACGCGCGCTCGAAGGTCGCCGCCCATTCCCACCACGGACGGCCGGCTTCCGCGGCCTTGCGGAGGATCTTGTCCTCGATGTCTGTGACGTTTCTCACAAACGCGACGTCGAGGCCCTGGGCTGTCAGCCACCTGCGGAGAACATCGAAGGCGACACCACTGCGCACATGGCCGATGTGGGGTTCGCCTTGAACGGTGGCACCACACAGGTACACCGAGGCATGGCCGGGGACGAGCGGCACGAATTCCCGCACATCCCGCGTTTCGGTGTCGTAAAGGCGCAAGGTCACGACCGTCGATCCTACCGGTCGTCGCTCTGCTGCAGGACGAGCGCGGTGGCGATCGCCGCCACACCCTCGCCTCGTCCGGTCAATCCCAGACCGTCCGTGGTCGTCGCAGACACCGACACGGGAGCGCCCAGGACGTCGGACAGCACGCGCTGCGCCTCGTCGCGTCGCGGCCCGATCTTCGGACGGTTACCCACCACCTGGACCGCCGCGTTGCCGATCGTCCATCCCGCCTCCGTCAGGAGCCTGCGCACCTCGGCGAGCATGGCCGCGCCCGATGCGCCCGCCATCTCCGGACGGTCGGTACCGAAGACTGTTCCCAGGTCGCCGAGACCGGCCGCGGACAGCAGCGCGTCGCACAGGGCGTGCGCGGCGACGTCACCGTCCGAGTGGCCCGAGCATCCGTCGGCGTCCTCGAACAGCAGTCCGGCCATCCAGCACGGCCGACCCGCCTCGACGGGATGCACGTCCGTTCCGATTCCGACACGCACGACGGTTCAGCGCTCCTCTGCGGTTCGAACCCCGGCCGTGAGCAGTGCTCGCGCAAGGACCAGGTCCAAGGGGGTAGTGATCTTGAAGGCGAGTGGATCGCCCGCGACGGTGTCGACTCGTTCCCCGAGCCGCTCGACGAGTCCGGCGTCGTCGGTGGCATCACCGACGTCGGTGTTCGCGCGGGCAAGGAGTGCGACGTCGAAACCCTGCGGTGTCTGTACCGCGCGCAGGGTCGCGCGGTCGGGTGTTCCGGTGACAGCGCCTTCGGCATCGACGCTCTTGATGGTGTCCGTAACGGGGAGCACCGGTATCACCGCGTCGCTTCCGCGTCGCAGTTCCGCGACCACCCGCGTGAACATCTCGGGCGGGGTGAGTACCCGGGCCGCATCGTGCACGAGCACGAATCGCGCGTCGCCCGCGCAGGCGAGCCCGGCACGCACCGAATCGGCGCGTTCGGCACCTCCTGCGACGACGAGCACCCGTTTCGAAAACGGGGGCCGTACCAGTTCGGCCGGCGGGGTCGCGGCAAGTTCCGGCGGCACGACGACAACCACGCGGTCGACCTCGCCGGAGTCGAGCATGGCTTCGACCGCTCGATCGAGCATGGTCCGGCCATCCAGTTCGACGAACGCCTTGGGCAGTTCTTCGCCCAGACGAACGCCGCGGCCGGCCGCCGGAATGATTCCGACGACCGGCCCGTTGCGATCGTTCACTTGCTGTGTTCGGGGTTCTTCACGCGGCTCGCCACTCAGGACGCGGCTGCGAGAACCTCGTCGAGCATGCTCGCGGCGCGGACGTCGTCCGTGCCCTCCGCGAGAGCGAGCTCGCCCACCAGGATCTGACGAGCCTTGGCAAGCATTCGCTTCTCACCTGCGGAAAGGCCGCGGTCCTGCTCCCGGCGCCACAGGTCGCGGACAACTTCCGCGACCTTGTTGACGTCGCCGGAGGCCAACTTCTCGAGGTTGGCCTTGTACCGCCGCGACCAGTTGGTCGGCTCTTCGGTGTGCGGCGCGCGCAACACCTGAAAAACCTTGTCGAGGCCCTCTTGTCCAACAACGTCGCGAACTCCGACGTACTCTGCGTTATCTGCAGGAACTCGCACTGTGAGGTCGCCCTGCGCGACTTTCAGAACCAGATATTCCTTCTGCTCACCCTTGATGGTGCGCGTTTCGATAGCTTCGATCAGCGCCGCACCGTGGTGGGGGTATACGACGGTGTCTCCGACCTTGAAAATCATGTGTCCCGTGCCCCTTTCGATTCACCGAGTTTAACACGTGACTACCCCGTCCTCCCATCAACGGTGCAGGTCAGGGGCATCGATACGTGAGCGCAGGGGTTGACAGGCAGTCGGTTCCGTGCTTTATGTGACGTGTGTCACCCTTAGGGAGTGGGCATGTCCGGGCTTTCGGGGGCGACACCAAAAGTTACGAGTTCCGGCCCCGCCGTACACAGGTCGCTCGCTGACTACTACTCTGCCTAGTGGATTGCGAGCCTTACTCGATGGAGGAACCCGTGACTGCTCTCAAAGCGCCGACTCGGCGAGTCGTGACCGCCCTCGCCCTGGCGGCCGGAGCGACGCTCACGCTGTCGGCGTGCGGTGCCGGCCAGATCAGCCAGACCGCCATTCAGGTCGCGGCGATCAACGGCAACAACGCCGAGGTCGGATCGATCGCGCTGCGCAACGTGCACGTGATCTACCCGAACTCCGAGGAGTACAGCATCGAACCGGGTGGCACCGCACTGCTCGGTTTCACGGTCGTGAACCTCGATACCTACACCCCGGACGTCCTCACCGACATCTCCACCGAGTTCGCGTCGTCCGTGAATGCGGAAGAGATCGAGATCGCGCCCCAGTCGTCGGTGATCGCCGGTGAGTCCACCGAGACCGCCCGCCTCGACGAGTCGCCGCAGCCGGCGCAGACGCAGGAGACCCCGCCCGACGCGCCGAGCATCGCGACCGTCGAACTGGTCGGCCTGAACGAACTCGTCCGTCCGGGACTGACGGTTCCGGTGACCTTCTCCTTCGCCGAGGCCGGTGACATCACCGTCTCCGTGCCGATCGACGCGGGACCGATTACCCCGCGCGACGAGTCCGACATGTCGCCGATTGTCGGCGAGGCACACTAGCCGCACCCAGACTCCGAAAAGACCCCGGTCGAGCACTGCCGACCGGGGTCTTTTCTGTCGGGGCGGGCCACTATCCTCCGGCAGTGGTCAAAACCAAGTCGCTCTACCGCTGTTCCGACTGCGCGCACACCGTCGGGAAATGGGTCGGCCGATGCCCGGAATGCGGAACATGGGGGTCGATGGACGAGGCCCTTCCGCAACCCACGGCCGTCGCTGCGCGTGCCGGGACCACCCTCGCCCGCGCCGGCGCTGCCGCGGTGCTGCCGTCCACCCCGGCCACCCCGCTGTCCCGGATCGACGGAAAAGCCACCTACGCGAAGTCCACGGGTGTCGACGAACTCGACCGCGTCCTCGGCGGCGGAATAGTTCCCGGTTCGGTCGTGCTGCTCGCGGGAGAACCCGGCGTCGGCAAGTCGACGCTGCTCCTGGAAGTGGTCCATCGGTGGGCCCAGCGCGGCAGCGACGAGCGCGCGCTCTACGTCACCGGCGAGGAATCGGCGGGGCAGGTACGGCTGCGCGCCGACCGGACCGGGGCGGTGCACGACCGCGTGTACCTCGCGGCCGAGTCCGACCTCGCCACAATCTTCGGGCACGTCGAGCAGGTACGCCCCACGCTGCTGGTCGTCGACTCGGTACAGACGATGCTCGCCGCCGACGTCGACGGTGTCACCGGCGGCGTCACGCAGGTGCGCGCGGTGACGAGTGCCCTCACCACACTCGCCAAGTCCAGCGGTGTGCCCGTGCTCCTGATCGGCCACGTCACGAAGGACGGCGCCGTCGCCGGTCCCAGGTCCCTCGAGCACCTCGTCGACGTGGTGCTGCACTTCGAAGGCGACAAGCACTCGACGCTCCGAATGGTGCGCGGAGTGAAGAACCGATTCGGCGCCGCCGACGAAGTGGGCTGTTTCGAACTCACCGAGAGCGGCATCGTCGGCGTCAGCGATCCGTCCGGCCTGTTCCTCCAGCACCGCGACGAAGCGGTACCGGGCACAGCGGTCACCGTCACCATGGACGGGAAGCGGCCGCTGCTCGGCGAGGTGCAGGCGCTCGTGGTGCCCACCCACAACCCGTCGCCACGCCGCGCCGTGAGCGGGCTCGACTCGGCCCGGGTGGCGATGGTGCTTGCCGTGCTGGAGCGTCGCTGCGGGCTGGGCAAGCTCGGCAACTGCGACGTCTATGCCTCGACGGTGGGCGGCATGCGGATCACCGATCCGTCCGCCGACCTCGCGCTGGCTCTCGCGGTCGCGTCGGCCGTCCGGGATCAACCGGTGCCCGCCGGCACCGTGCTGCTCGGAGAAGTCGGCCTGGCAGGTGAAGTGCGCCGCGTCGCGGGCGCGGGTCGCCGGCTCGCCGAGGCGAACCGGCTGGGATTCACCCGCGGAGTGGTCCCGCGCGGCGTCGAAGGTGTCCCGAAGGGGATGAAAGCCACCGAGGTGACGAACGTGGGACAGGCATTGTCGACGCTGTCGCGCTGAGAACGGCGATCCTGTCGGGCGTCCGTGCGAGCATATGTTCGTGTCCGGTGAAGCCACGATCCTCCATGCCGATCTCGACGCGTTCTACGCGTCGGTCGAGCAGCGCGACGATCCGTGGCTGAGGGGGAAACCGATCGTCGTCGGTGGCGGCGTGGTGCTGGCCGCCAGTTACGAGGCGAAGGCCTACGGCATCAAGACCGCGATGTCGGGACGCGCCGCGCGAGCGCTGTGCCCCGGGGTGATCTCCGTTCCGCCCCGCATGGAGGCGTACGCCCGGGCGTCGCGCGATGTGTTCGCGGTGTTCGACGACACGACCCCGATCGTCGAGGGCATCTCGATCGACGAGGCGTTCCTCGACGTGTCGGGGGTACGCCGCATCTCGGGTGAGCCCCTCGAGATCGCGGCGCGGTTGCGGCGCAGAGTGGCCGACGAGGTGGGGCTGCCCATCACCGTGGGCATCGCTCGGACGAAGTTTCTCGCCAAGGTTGCCAGCGGAGTCGCGAAACCCGACGGCCTGTTGCGTGTCCCGCCGGACGCCGAACTCGATTTCCTCCACCCGCTGCCGGTCGAACGACTCTGGGGCGTCGGGAAGGTCACCGCCGCGAAACTGCACGCCCACGGGCTCCGCAAGGTCGGCGACATCGCGCAGCACTCCGAATCCGACCTGGTGGCGCTCCTCGGCGCCGCAGCCGGGCGCCATCTGCACGCACTCGCCGTCGGTCACGATCCACGCCCTGTCCGGCATCGCGGACGCAGTTCGATGGGCGCGCAGCATGCCCTGGGCCGCGGGCCGCACAGCGACGAGTCCGTGGAGGCGACGCTGCAACTACTCGTCGACCGGGTGTGCCGCCGTATGAGGCGGGCACACCGTCTCGGCCGCACCGTGGTGTTGCGACTGCGGTTCGCCGACTACGCGCGGGCCACACGGTCGTACACGCTCGGCAGCCCGACCGCCCGCACCGACCTGATCAGCGACACCGCCCGCGAATTGCTCTCGGCAGCCCGACCGCTGATCGCCGAGCGAGGAGTAACCCTGGTGGGCATCGCCGTCACCAACCTCGACGGGGAAGGCACCGAGCAGCTCGAGTTGCCGTTCGATCAGGACGTACCGCCCGGCCCCCGACGCGAATGCCCGGTCTCCGGCGAGGAGCCGGGCCGCGTCACGCACTCACCGATCGACCGGCACGCGCTCGACTCCGTGCTCGACGACCTTCACGGAAGATTCGGCGCGGGTTCGGTCACGTCGGCGACACTGCTCGGCCGCGACCATCGCCCGGGCGTGCCGCTGCTACCCGATACGCAGTGACCGAGCACCGAGCCCGGCACGCATCAGACCGCGGAGATGTCCTGGTCGTTGCCGGGCAGTCCGTCGGCGAAATTCTTCCCCTTGGCGAAATGCTCGTGGCCCACGACGATGAACAACCCGTAGGACGACCCCACGATCACATCGGGATCTGCCAGCGGCCCCTCGACGATCCGGGCCTCCGAGCGCGTGTAGACCTTGCGGCGGACCGTGCCCTCCACCCGGGCCCGCAACTCGAGTACCGCACCGAGCGGGATGGGACGCGCGAAGTCGATGCCCAGATGGGCTGTGACCACAGCCGAGCGCAGTGCGGCGTTGCAGGCCATGCCCTGCGCCTCGTCGAACGCGGTCATCAGGATGCCGCCGTGGATGAAGCCCGGACCGCCCTGGTAGCGCTTGGCGACCTCGAACCGTCCGATCACCTCGAGTCCCTCCCCGGTGGTGAACTCCATTCCGAGGCCGGTGGGCTGATCGTCTCCGCATCCGAAGCACTTGGACCAGTGCTGGGGCACAGGAGCGCCCGGGCCGGGGTGGTCGGCCGGAGGCTCGGGAAGAACGACGTCGTCGGGCAAGGTCCAGGTACTGCTCATGAACAAGTAATGTAGTTGCGCGGTCACGGGAGCCTTTTTCTTCCCTCCCTGGAATGTGACCACGACCGCAGGATCCGGACACGGAAGGAATCTGCCACATGACCGAGTCGGCGCGGTCCGCGACGCTCAGCGACACCATCGCCCGACTCGCCCCCGGCACCGCCCTGCGCGACGGGCTCGAACGCATTCTGCGCGGCCGCACGGGCGGACTGATCGTTCTCGGTTTCGACGAGAAGGTCGCGGCGCTGTGCGACGGCGGCTTCGAACTGGACGTGGAATTCGCACCGACCCGGATGCGCGAGCTGTCGAAGATGGACGGCGCCGTCGTGGTCTCGACCGACGGCACCCGGATCGTCCGCGCCAACGTCCAGCTCGTTCCCGATCCGAGCATCCCCACCGTGGAGTCCGGTACCCGCCACCGGGCCGCGGAGCGCACAGCCATCGAAACCGGTTATCCCGTCGTGTCGGTGAGCCAGTCGATGAGCATCGTGAGTGTGTACGTCGCGGGACGCCGGCACGTGATCAACGACTCGGCGACGATACTTTCGCGCGCCAACCAGGCCGTCTCCACGCTCGAACGCTACAAGGCCCGGCTCGACGACGTCACCCGGCAGCTGTCGGTGGTGGAGATCGAAGACATCGTCACGCTGCGCGACGCGCTCACGGTGGCGCAGCGGCTCGAGATGATGCATCGCCTGTCGGTGGAGATCGAACAGGACGTGCTCGAACTCGGTACCGACGGCCGCCAATTGGCACTGCAGCTCGAAGAACTGGTCGGCGACAATCAATTGGCCCGGCAGCTCATCGTCCGCGACTATCTGTCGGGTGACGAGCCACCGTCGACGCGGGGTGTGGAGCAGGCACTCGATCGCCTCGCCGGCCTCAGCGACACGGACCTGCTGGACCTGACCACGCTCTCGAGAGCGTTCGGCTATCCCGACACCATCGAAGCGCTCGATGCGCCGATGAGTCCCCGCGGATACCGGGTGCTGCACCGCGTGCCGCGCCTGCAATCCCAGCAGATTCATCGGCTTGTCGCCGCATTCGGCACGTTGCAGGGTCTGCTCGCGGCCACCGCGGCGGATCTGCAGGCCGTCGACGGCATCGGCGCGCTCTGGGCGCGCTACATCCGGGAGGGACTGTCACGGCTGGCCGAATCGGCCATCAACCATTACGACTGACGCTGCGATTCAGGGCGTGATGTTGAACGGCTCCGGCGTACTGCGGAGCCCGCCGAGTTGACCGACCACCGTGTACGCACCCGGACCGACGGGCTCGCGCGGCGACGCGCACCCCGGCTCGGACGTCGACGCGGACCACTTGACGGAGTAGGCCGCCTGATCTCCCGGTTGCAGAGTCCGCATGTCGGATGTGGGCTCGGGGAAGCAGT
Organism: Rhodococcus sp. NPDC060084; assembly: GCF_042730335.1. Lineage (NCBI taxonomy): Bacteria > Bacillati > Actinomycetota > Actinomycetes > Mycobacteriales > Nocardiaceae > Rhodococcus > Rhodococcus sp. NPDC060084. The sequence continues at coordinate 5,780 of NZ_JBHWWX010000045.1, read as the reverse complement.
CGGTGTTGGACCACAGTCGCTCGTTGCCGTCGAGCGTGTACACGAGAACCTGCTGCAGTCCGGCCCCGAGGTCACGGTCGCATTGTGCGGTGCCGATGTTGGTGATGACGATCGTGAAACCGGGCTCGGTACCCGTCTGGTAGTTGGGCTCGTCGGCGGTGACACGCACCGCGAGCGACTGGTCGGGGCACTGGCCCGGCGGGACCGCCGCGGCGGTCGTCTCGGCTCCTGACTCCTCCGGCGAATCCGCCGTCGTCGTGCCGGACGTCGATCCGCCCGAGCCCGACGAGGTATCTCCTTCGCCGTCGGAACCGTCGCTCTGCGTGCTCGTCGTCTCTGCGGCACTCGACGAAGGCTCGGTGCTGGAGGTCAATGTGGACTGAGCTGCCGCGGGTTCCGGTTCGGTGTCGCCGCCGCCGGTCAGGGCGACGACGAGCCACACGACCAACGCCAGCACGACCACAGCGACGACGATCGCGAGCATGCGTCGTCGCCGATAGATCTCGGGGGGCAATGGGCCGGTGGGTTCAAGCACGCCTCACACGGTAAGTGCCAGCCCGGATGCGCTGCGGCATAGCGCTCGGCGTGTCGCTCAGTCGGCGGTCACACCGATGTCGCCGATGTGCCCCTGCAACTGGACGTGACCGTCGTCGAGCCGGTAGGTGACGCCGGCGATCGCGCATCGTCCGTCGGCAACCCGCTCGGCGATGATCCGTGACCGGTCGGTGAGAAGACGCCCGGTTTCGACGACGTGCCGCACCTCGAGTTCGTCGACGGTGGACAATCCGTCCGCCCGGCCCATCAGGATCGACGGCGCGACCCGCTCGATGATGCTCCGAATGTGACCGCGGGGAACCTCACCCGTGTCGAGTGCTGTCAGCGTCGCGCCGACGGCACCGCAGCTGTCGTGCCCGAGCACGACGATGAGCGGCACCCCCAGGACCTCGACCGCGTACTCGATCGAGCCCAGCACGGAGCTGTCGATGACATGTCCGGCCGTCCGGACCACGAACATATCGCCGAGACCCTGGTCGAAGATGATCTCTGCGGCGACTCGGGAGTCGCCGCAACCGAACAACACCGCGGTGGGATGCTGACCGTTGACCAGTTCGGCCCGGCGATCGATCCCCTGGCTCGGATGCTGCGGAGTACCGGCGACGAATCGCTGATTACCCTCGGTCAGAGCTTTCCAGGCGGAGATCGGGTTTGAATTGGGCATAAGGGCATTATTCACCCGGGACCTTCGCGACCCTCACGCAGTGGTCCCACTGCGGTGCACAACGGTCCCGCATCCGGGACAGGAGGAGAAGAAATGCCTGTTGACGCCACTTCGCTGGCGCGTTGGTACGCCGCGGAAGCACGCGACCTGCCGTGGCGCCGCGACGGTGTGACGGGCTGGCAGATCCTCATGTCCGAGGTGATGCTGCAGCAGACCCCGGTCGTGCGCGTCGCGCCGATCTGGGAGGAGTGGGTACGGCGCTGGCCAGTGCCGTCGGCGATGGCCGCGTCGAGTCAGGCCGACGTCCTGCGTGCCTGGGGGAAACTCGGCTACCCCCGGCGCGCGTTGCGCCTGCACGAGTGCGCGGGGGTGCTCGCCGCGCAGCACGACGACCGCGTCCCCGAGGACGTCGACGTGCTCCTGACACTGCCCGGCGTCGGTGCCTACACGGCGCGTGCGGTCGCCTGCTTCGCCTACGGGCGGCGGGTGCCGGTGGTGGACACGAATGTTCGCCGCGTCGTCGCTCGCGCCGTGCACGGTCGCGCAGAGCCGGGAAACCCTTCCACCACGAGAGATCTCGCAGACGTCGAGGCTATGCTTCCGCGCACCCGTGCGAGGGCGGCGACGTTCTCCGCCGCACTGATGGAACTCGGCGCGACCATCTGCACCGCCCGGACACCGGACTGCGGACGGTGCCCCTTACCGGAATGCGCATGGGTGCAGGCCGGTCGGCCGGCCCACGACGGTCCCGCGAAACGCGTGCAGAAGTTCGCCGGGACCGACCGTCAGGTCCGGGGGCGTTTGATGGCCGTCCTCCGGGAGAGCACGGGACCTGTGGAACGGCCCGCGCTCGACAGTGTGTGGCTCGACGACCCCGGGCAGCGCGACCGGGCGCTGCACTCGCTCCTCGTCGACGGACTGGTCGAGCAGACCGACGACGGCCTGTTCGCTCTTGCCGGCGAAGCGGGTCGCTGATCTCGTCCTGCCGTAGTGCGGTCCGCGGCGTTCAGGGCAGGCCGGTCAGGAATTCTTCGACGACCGCGCGGTACTCCCCGGGCCGATCGTCGTGCACGAGATGCCCGGCACCCTCGATGCGGACGTAGCCGGTTCCCGGGCGGCGCTTCGCCATTTCCCGCATCTGCCCCGGCGGAGTGATCGTGAACTCGCCCTCGATCAGCAGAGCCGGGACGCTCGAGGCCGTCCACTCGTCCCAGAAGTGCCTCCGGCCCCACTCCTCGGAGATGTCACGGAATGTCGAGACGTCGCCGTGCAGGTACCAGCCGTCCGCGCGACGGCTGAACGAGTCGAGGAAATAGCGTCCGGCGACCGGACCGAAGAAGTCGAGCACCGCGTCGTCGGTGGGGAAAGGCTGTGGCCACTGCCCCACCATCGCCGCCCAGTTCTCGGCGGTCCGGCCACGGAAATCGGGTGCCATGTCTTCGAGGACGAGCGCGGCGACCAGGCCCGGGTGCGCCGCTGCGAGGCACCACGCGTGCAGCGCACCCATCGAATGCCCGATCACGACGAACGGTTCGGTGTTCTCGTCGAAGTGGGCAGCCAGGTCGGCAACGAACGCGTCGGTGCCGAGGTTCGCGGGCGCCGCGCGGCCGTGACCCGCCGCGTCGAACGAATACACGTGGCCGTGCTCCCGGAGCCACGGCACTTGGCGACGCCACGTACGCGCGCTTCCCATGAGACCGTGCAACAACAGGATCGGCCGTCCGCTACCACCTTCGTCATGCAACACAGTGGCCCAAGGTAGCGGAGTAATGTCGCGACCATGGCAGTCGTGAAGATCAACGCAATCGAAATCCCCGAAGGTGCCGGACCCGAACTGGAGAAGCGGTTCGCCAATCGCGCGCACACCGTCGAGAATTCGCCCGGGTTCCTGGGCTTCCAGTTGCTGCGCCCCACCGCGGGTGAAAACAGGTACTTCGTGGTCACCCAATGGGAAACCGAAGAGGACTTCGCCGCATGGCGGGACGGCGGCGCGCGGGCCGCTCACGCCGGTGAGGCGAAGAACCCGGTCGCATCCGGCGCGTCGCTCCTGGAATTCGAAGTCGTCCTCGACGTCAAGAAGTCCTGATGACCGCGCCCGGGAATTCCGGGCGCGAGTTGACGTATCGGGAGGTGGGCGCGTCGCACGGCGCGCTCCCCGCCGGATACCGCCACGCGGCCGTGGAGCGTGAACTGGGCAACGGCGCCGCCACATTCGACGTCGCCGTTGCCCGTCTGTTCGCGTGGGACATGCACCGCGCCGCCGGAATCCGTGTCGCCCCCAGCACCCCTGCGCCGGCGGTCGGCGTCGACGTGCAACTGCTGTTCGGCATCGGGCCGGTGCGGTTTCCCGCGTGGTGCCGCGTGATCGACGTCGTCGATACGCCGCGGCGACGGGGATTCACCTACGGCACTCTGACCGGTCACCCCGTGAGCGGGGAAGAGAGCTTCCTCGTCGAACACACCACCGACGGCCGGGTCGTGGGCCGGGTGGTGGCATTCTCACGCCCCGGGCGCTGGTACACGCGGCTCGCCGGTCCGGCAGTCCCGCTTCTGCAGACGCTGGGTGTTCGCCGCTACCTGGCGTCCCTCACAGACTGATCTTCCTCGCTGTCGACGTCCTCGATCGCACGCTGCAGCAAGGCGAGAAACACGTCCTCGGGCTGTGCACCCGAGACCGCGACAGCGCGGTTGGCGACGAAGAACGGAACACCTGTGACGCCGAGCTGACGCGCCGCGAGCAGATCCGCACGTACCGCGTCGGCTGCGGCGTCGGATTCGAGTGCGGCGCGAACGAGATCCGCGTCCAGTCCGGCCGACGCGGCGATGCGCACCAATGTCTCGCGATCGTCCACGACGTCTCCCTCGACGAAATGCGCATGGAACAACGCCTCGACAAGGTCTTCACCGCGTGCGCCGGCGAGGTGCACGAGACGGTGCGCGTCGAACGTATTGGCCGCGATCACCGTGTCGAAGTCGATCTCGACACCGACTTCGGCTGCGGCGCCCGAGACTTGCGAGAACATCTGCCGGACCTGCTCGAGCGGCATGCCCTTCATCTCCGCGAGGGCTTCGGCTTCGGGCTTGCGCCTCCCCACCGGAGTCTCCGGTGCGAGCTGGTAGGAACGCCACGTGACCTCGACACGGTCGCGGTGCTCGAATTCGTCGAGCGCCGCGGCGAACCGGCGTTTGCCGATGTAGCACCAGGGACACGCAATATCCGACCAGACTTCGATGCGGGCGGTGGGGAGGGCAATCCGGGGAGTCGTCACGACTCGTCCAACACGCGCGCCCGGAGCGCTGTTCCCTCAGGACTCGAGGGCAGCGTCCAGGGAGATTTCCACGCCCGTCAGCGCCTTGCTCACCGGGCAACTCGCCTTGGCGTCCTGCGCTGCCTTCATGAAGCCGTCGGCGTCCAGTCCGTCGACTTCACCGCGCACCTTCAGCGTGATGCCCGTGAGCCGGAACCCACCGGCCGGATCCGGCCCGAGCGATACGTCGGCGCCGACGTCGAGACTTTGCGGGGTTCCTCCCGCTTCCGCGATCAACGCGGAGAGTTGCATCGCGTAGCAGGCGGAGTGCGCCGCGGCGATCAGTTCCTCGGGGCTGGTGGTGCCGTCGGCGTTCTCCGCCGATCGCTTCGGGAACGAGACATCGAACGTGCCGCGGCCCGAACTCGTGAGTTCGACCTGCCCGGCTCCGTTCTGCAGGTCGCCGTTCCAAGCAGTTCGCGCGGTCCGTGTGGGCATCCTGAATCCTTCCTGTGGGGTACGGGGGTCTCGGGATGCGTACCCGAGCCCGTCCGAAACCACACTCGCAGTCTTTCCCGCGCCCCGGGCGGAACGAGGTCTCGATACCGCATCGCTCGCCCGATTCGGGACCGGGTCCGGCGCCGTGACGACGGATCCTGTCTGCATGACCACTGCCCAGCATGATCCTCGTCCACTGTTTCGCAGCGCTCTGGAGTGGGCGGGTGACTTGTTCGCGGGTGTCCGCCCGGAACAGATGACCGACCCCACGCCCTGCCCCGAATTCGATGTCCGGACACTCCTCGGGCATCTCGCCTCGACTGTCGATCGTGGCCGAGTCATCGGCATGGGTGGCGACGTCCACTCGGTCCCCGAGGTCCTCTCGTCATCAGACGACGCATGGCCCGGCACGCTGGATGCCGTCACCACGCGGTACTGGGAGGTGTGGGACGACGACGCTCTCCTCGACAGGCCCGTCACCGCCCCGTGGGGCACCTTTCCCGGGCGGGCCGCCGTGCTGGTCTCCCTCAACGAGGTACTCGTGCACGGCTGGGATCTGGCCGTCTCCACGGGCCAGGATCCGGAGGCGGACCCGGCACTGGCCCGCGCTGCTCACGAGATCATGGAGCGTGCCCTGCCTGCCTCTCCCCGCGGTGGGGAGGTGCCGTTCGGTCCCGTCGTCGACTCGACTCCGGATGCCGGCCCGACCGAGCGACTCGCCAACTGGTGCGGCCGCGTGACCGCCCCGTGGATGCGACCGGGCGACGCCTGACGGCCGCTACCCCGTCGACGCCGAGGGGCGGTACCCGTACGGG
>NZ_JBHWWX010000044.1:1657-31362 GCF_042730335.1 Rhodococcus sp. NPDC060084 | reverse complement strand
CGGCAAGCCCTTCCTGCGGTATGCCGCGGAAGGGCTTGCCGTTGTGTGACGTTCGTCCCCCGGTTCCGGCGGGGCGGCCTCACCGCACCCTCAGGATTCGGTGGCACACTCGACGGCGACCACGACCCGAGCCGCGACAGACGAGGTGTGAATCCATGAACCGATTACGACAGGTGCCGGCTGCGGCCGCCATCGCAGCCGCCATGATCGGCGTTCTCGGGGCATGCGCTCCGGCGCCCGAATCCGGGCAGACCGGTTCCAGCACAGAACTGTCGTCGTCTACCGAGGCGACCTCCTCGGCAACGCGGTCTCCGCAGTCCGGTGACGCCGGCGTCACCGAGGCTCAGGCGGAAGATCTGTGCACCCGGCTGGAGGCGCAACTGTCGCCGTGGCGCACGTACACCCCGTCGGTCGGCCGCGGTGGGCTCAACATCCTCATCGGCGAATGGGCAGGGGCCAACGGCGTCGACCTCCTCGCACTCGCCGGTGATCGGGCACGGATCGACACGATCACGTCCGAGCAGTGCCCCGAGGTGCGGCAGGAAGCGATCACCGCACTCGAAATTCCCGATCTCGCATCCGGTCTCGTCGGCTTCTGATGAACGAGCGCCGCGAGCTGTATCCGCCGCTGGAACCGTACGAGCAGGGCATGCTCGACGTCGGTGACGGTCAGCAACTGTACTGGGAGGTCAGTGGCAACCCCGCGGGCAAGCCTGCGGTGTTCCTGCACGGCGGGCCCGGCGGCGGCGTGTCGCCGATGCAGCGCCGGTTCTTCGACCCCGATGCCTACCGCATCGTGTTGTTCGATCAGCGCGGTTGCGGCCGATCGCTCCCGCACGTCGCAGACGGGGCAGACCTGTCGGTCAACACGACCGACCATCTGGTCGCCGACATCGAACGACTGCGCACCCACCTGGGCGTGGAGCAGTGGCTCGTCTTCGGTGGCTCGTGGGGATCGACCCTCGCGCTCACCTACAGCCAGCGACACCCCGACCGCGTCACCGAACTGGTGTTGCGCGGAATCTTCCTGCTACGGCGCAGCGAGATCGACTGGTACTACAACGGCGGTGCGGGAGAGGTGTTCCCCGATCTGTGGGAGGGATTCACCGCACCACTCGCCGCGGCGGAACCCGGGGAGCATCCCGTCGACACCTATCACCGTCTGCTGCACTCCCCCGACCCGGACGTGGCACTGGACGCCGCGATCGCATGGTCGACGTGGGAAGGCGCCACGAGCACGCTGCTACCCCATCCCGACCGCGTCGCCGAAACCTCCGAACCCCGGTTCGCCCTCGCGTTCGCGCGGATCGAGAACCATTACTTCTACCACCGTGGTTTTCTCGAGGACGGTCGGATTCTGCGCGACGCGCATCTGCTGCACCGCATTCCCGGGGTGATCGTGCAGGGCCGCTACGACGTAGTGTGTCCGGCGCGCAGCGCATGGGATCTGCATCGGGCCTGGCCACAGTCCGATCTGCGCATCGTCGACGATGCCGGTCACGCGGCAACCGAACCCGGTATCACCCATGAACTCCTGCAGGCCACGGACCGGTTCCGGTAGTCCGCCGCCGGTTCAGGCGGGCAACCGCCCGAAACCGACCACGGCGCCGTCGCCCTCCCAATCGAGGGTGTGGACGCGAATCTTACCGAACTCGTTGCCGCCCACGGTGGTTGCGGTGCTGCCCTCCACCGCGATCACGATGTTGGTGTGTTCACGCTGCCCGAAACCCAGTGAGCTGTGGTAGAGCACCACGTCGCCGACGGCGGGGCGGTAGCCCGATCCGGAGGGTTCGAAGCGGCCGGTCTGCTCGTAGTACTCCCCGAGCGTGTACACCCCCGGGATACGCCAGTGACCGGAATGCGGATTAGCCAGAGGCACACCGGCTTCCCGCATGATCCAGCTGACGAAGTCCGCACACCACGGTTCCCGGACGCCCTCGGAGTAGAACGTCCCGGACCGTTGCGCGTTGTGCTGATCCTCGAGCAACTCGACGATCCGGCCCTGCGTCGGCGACAGCGCCGACGTGTCCACGTCCGGGAACGATGCACTGTCCCAGGGGAACAAGCGGTTGGGGGCACTCCACCACACGGTCGCGGCAACAAGAGCCACGGCGACCACCACGACCGCCGTGATCGCCGCGAGCGGTGGGCGCCCGACGGTCCGATCAGGGTTCACAGGCGAACTGCACTCTCCGGGACGCCGGGTCGGCGAGTACCAGGCGGACCGTGACGCGCTGTCCCTCCGCGGGTGCGCCGGTGCATTGCGCGATCACCGTCTCCGACGGGATGAAGATCTCGGCGTCGCGTCGCTCGGTGGCGTCCTTCAGGACCGTGGCGTCGAAGGTCTCCCCCACCCGCGACGACAGCACGACCGCTTCGGCGAGGTCGATGCACGCGCGCCCGACCTTGCCGGCGAGCGAATCGGACGAGGACATGATCTTCGGCAGCAGACCCAGGGTGTCGCGCACATCGCCGGGCAACTCGGTACCCGAGGACACCGCAAGGCACACCTCGGTGGCGTAGCGGTCGGACAGCCGGCGCAGCGGCGCGGTGACATGCGCGTAGGCGGCGCCGATCGCGCCGTGCACCGTCAGTTCCGGCAGTTCCCCGTCGAATGCGACGTAGGACGCGCCGCGCAGCAGCGTCGGCGCCTCGCTCATGAGAACGAGCGTGGTGGGCAGATTCGCGTCGAGACCGGCGAGGAAGGCGCCCACCGACATGCCGCCCGGCCACTCGACGCCCAGCGAACAGGCGGTTCGGCGGAGAGAGGCGACAGCGTCGGGATCGGCGGGCGGCAACGTGCGCAGCAGCCCGGTCTTCGCGTCGATCATGATGCGCGCCGCGCACATTCCGGTCAGCAACGACACATGCGAATTCCAGTCGTCGGCCTCGGTGCGCGGTTCGATGTCGAGTCGCCAGCCGTCACCGTCTTCGACCACGTCCTGCTCGGGGAGTCTCAGTTCGATCGCGCCCCGTGCCCGCGCCGCGACTTCGCGCAACCGCCCGAACTCGGGTAGCGCCGCGATCGACGGATGGAGGGTGCCCGCATCGGCATCGCGCTGCACACCGGCATAGTCGAGTCGCGCCACCGAGCGGACGCGGGCCCGCGACACGGAGATTGCGACGGGCTCTGCGTACTCGTCCATCTCGATGCGCCACAACACGGCCGGTCGCACCGCGCCCGGGAGCAGACTGGCCGCGTTCTCCGACAACACCCGCGGGTGCAGCGGCACCGACCCGTCGGGAAGGTAGAAGGTCTGCGCGCGGCGGTGCGTCTCGAGATCCAGCGCACCGCCGGGTTCGACGACCGCGTACACGTCGGCGATCGCGTAGTGGAGCACGAATCCGGTGTCGGTGCGCTCGAGGTGGAGTGCCTGGTCGAGGTCCATCGAACCGGGTGGATCGATCGTCACCACGGGCAGATCTGTGCGATCGTCGCGCTCCGAAGCGAATCTGTCGGTCGCCCTCCGGGCCTCTGCGAGCGCCTCGTCGGGGAATTCGTCGACGAGGCCGAACTCGGCGCGGACACCGGTGAAATCGATCTCCGGTGCGACGACGATGGGTGTGGTCACCAAAGCGGCGGGGCTCCTCGTCGCGCGATCACTTGTTCCATTCGTCGTCCGCGTCGTCGGCTGCCTTGTTGCGGGCGGCAGCGATGTCGAGGGCCCGCATGGCGGTCTCCCGGTCGGGGTACGGACCCATGCGGTTGAGGGCGCTGGGATCTTTGCCCTGGGTCACCTTGCCGGTCTTCACATCGAAATACCAACCGTCGTCACTCATGGCCCCAGTGTGCCCGAACAGCGGCGCGATACCCGGTATATCGGGCGCGGTTTCGGCGAAACTCGGCTACCGGCGCAGCTGGTAGCGTCGGCCGGACCACAAGATCGTCACCGACCGAAGGAGATCACACGTGTCGTACATCCTTTTCGATGCACTGCTGCCCTATGTAGGCCCCGAGTCCGCCTCGTACTGGGCCCACCTGCTGGTCGTCGGACCGCTCTGAGCGACTCCCGGCGGCGGCGATGCCGTCGACCGACCGGGGCGGGCACGCGCGTCGGCGGGGTGGGACAGGGATGCAGGGCGGACGAGTCGGCCTGTAAGCCGGATCCTGTCCCCCGCCGAAGCGGGGTGGCGACCATCCATCTGGGCACACCGTTGCCGGGTACCTCGAGCGGTTCACCCGCAGGCTCGGGCGAGCAGCCCTCGAGCACCTGCGCAGACGCACCGCGCAGCGATGCGACCTTCAACCTTGCTCCGGGCGGGGTTTACCTAGCCACCCCGGTCACCCGGGGTGCTGGTGCGCTCTTACCGCACCGTTTCACCCTTACCTGCCCGCGAGGGGCAGGCGGTCTGTTTTCTGTGGCACTGTCCCGCGAGTCACCTCGGGTTGCCGTTAACAACCGCCCTGCTCTGTGGAGTCCGGACTTTCCTCGACGCAGGGCCTGACACCATCCGGTGCCGGTTCCCTGTTCCGCGGTCGCCCGGCCAACTCGTCCGCCCGGACAGCGTAGCGCGCGCCCGCGGGGATACGACGCACGGACCCCGTGCCGTCTGCCGCCGTGCGACCACCGCCTATCGCCCTCCCGGCCCGCCGCGGGAGAACTACCGTGAACCGCATGACTCGGTACGTGGCTTTCCTGCGCGGGATCAACGTCGGCGGTATCCGGATCAAGATGGCCGATCTGGCGGAGTTGTTCTCCGCGGCCGGACATCGCGACGTCCGCACCGTACTCGCGTCGGGCAATGTGCTGTTCGACTCCGACGACGATGCCTCGTCGCTGAAACCCGCACTCGAACGCGCGCTGACCGATCGCTTCGGGTACGACGCCTACACCTTCGTCGTCGAGCAATCCCGGGTGGCGGACATCGTGGCGGCCTACCCCTTCGGAGACCGCGAGGATCGGCACTCCTATGTGGTGTTCGTGTCCGACCCCGATGTTCTCGACGCCCTGGCTGCGGATGCGAACGGTCTCGACGGTGACGTCGAGTGCGCCGCACCGGGTGCGGGTGTCCTCTACTGGCAGGTCGAGAAGGGGAACACTCTCGACAGCGCGCTCGGGAAGAAGACCGGGTCCGGTCGGTACAAGGCGGTCACCACCGCTCGAAATCTGAAAACACTCCGCAAGTTGCTGTGACTTGTCACCACAAGTAAGCAAATCCTCGGACGTCCTCGTAAGTGCAGTTAGCCTCCCCGGGGGCCGCAGTCGCGGCACATGAATCCGGACTCGAAGGACACACATGCGGATTGCCGCACGACTGCTTGCCGCAGCAGCTCTCGCAGGACTCTCCCTCGGCGCGACGACCACCGCAGCAGCCCAGCCGGCGGTGCCCGGCCCCGCCGCACAGTCGGACGACTTCTACGCCACGCCCGACCTGAGTTCCGGTTCTCCGGGAGAGGTACTGCGCACTGCCCCGTCGGTCGCCGCAATCATCCCCGGCACCCCCGCCGTGCTCGACGCCTCGGTCACCCGCGTGATGTATCGCAGCACCAGCGCCACCGACAAGCCTGTCGCCGTCGTCGGCACCGTGATGGTCCCGGCACTGCCGTGGGCCGGCGACGGCCCCCGGCCCACCGTCGTGGTCGGGCCCGGCACTCAGGGCATGGGCGATCAGTGTGCCCCGTCCAAGCTCATGACCTTCGGCCAGGAGTACGAGCACCTCCAGATCGGTCCGCTCCTCGCGCGCGGCTACGCGGTCGCGGTCACCGACTACGAAGGGCTCGGCACCGCCGGAGTCCACCCCTATCTCAACCGTGCCTCCCAGGGGCACGCGATGCTCGACCTCGCCCGCGCTACCCGGTCGCTGGGAACTCTCGGCGTGGATCAGGACAGCCCGATCGCCTTCTGGGGTTATTCGCAGGGCGGTATGGCAGCGGCCTCCGCAGCCGAACTCGCCTCGACCTACGCCCCGGAACTGCCGGTCGCCGGTGCGGTCGCGGGATCACCGCCCGCGTCCCTCAACGATCTCGCGGTCGCAGGCGACGGTTCGTTCTTGTCGGGAGGCATCGGCTGGGTCGTCAACGGGTTCATTTCCGCGTACCCGCAACACGCCGACGACATGCTGACGGTGTTCAATCCCGCGGGCCTCGATATTCTCGGCCGCGCCGAAAATGCGTGCGTGTTCGACGCACCGCTGCTCGACCCGTTCTCCTCGACCACCCGGTACACCGTCGACGGCCGGCCGATCGTCGAGCATCTCTCGGAGGAGCCGTGGGCCTCGCTCGTGGCCGAACAGGAACTCGGCAACCGGACCCCGTCCGTTCCGGTGTTCGTGGCGCAGGCCACCGGGGACGATTTCGTGCTCGTGTCGGGCGTCGACACGATGGTCGGCAAGTGGTGCCTCACCGGAGCGACCGTCACCTATCAGCGATACGACGTTCCCCCGGCGTTCACCAAGACAGGATTCGGGCACGTCGTCGGACTTTTCCCCGCTCTGGTGGAGGGCATGGACTGGCTGGACCAGCGATTCGCCGGCGTCCCCGCGACAACGACCTGCGGCGCGTAAGGAAAGTTCGAAAAAAGCTCGGCGGCCGGTAACGCCTCACCGATCGCAGCGATACATGATGTGAGTGGCCACGCAGGCACCCCCCGACATGCCTGCGCGGCCACTCTTTTCATCGCTGCTCCCGTGAACCGGGATATCGCGTGTTACAGATGCGAAGTGTCGTTGACCAGACGCACCGAGGATCCGCCGTCCGGATAGAACTCCGCGGTGCTGAGCGACGCCAGGTCCAGGTGCAGCCGGTACAGCAGGGACGGACCCGAATCCAGCGCGAGCCGCAGGAAGGTCTTGATCGGAGTGACGTGGGAGACGACGAGTACGGTCACTCCCCCGAACTCCGACACCAGATCGTCTCGCGCGGCGGCAATCCGCGAGTGGACCTCGTCGAAACTCTCGCCACCGGGCGGACGCACCGAGGTGTCGCCGAGCCACGCGCGATGAATGTCCGGGTCGCGCTGGGCGGCCTCACCGAACGTGAGGCCCTCCCACTCGCCGAAATCCGTCTCGATCAGGCCGTTGTGCACCGTCACGGGCAGATCCAGGGCGTCCGCGGCCACGGTGGCGGTTTCGCGGGCGCGGCCGAGCGGCGACGACACCACCGCGGCGACGCCTCCTCGTGCCGCGATCCGGCGCGCGGCGGCAACGGCCTGTTCACGACCGAGTTCGGTGAGCGGCGGGTTGCCCCGCCCCGAGTAGCGGCGTTCCACCGACAGCGGTGTCTGGCCGTGCCGCAACAGCAGGAGCCGTGTCGGCGAACCGGTCGCGCCCGTCCAGCCCGGCGCCGTGGGTGCCGGAGTCGTCGCGGCCGGCGGAGTCGTCGCCGCGACCGAAGGCGACGAGGACGACTCTGCGAGGACGAGCGTCTCCTCGCCGGAGACGAGTGCCTCGGCAGCGGCGTCCATGGCCACATTCGCAAGACGGTCGGCGTACGCGTTCTCGGCGCGCGGAATCCACGTGTAGTCGACACGGCGGAACTTCGCCGCCGTCTCCCGCGCCGCCGCGGCGAGCGGAATCATGTCGGGATGCTTGATCTTCCAGCGGCCCGACATCTGCTCCACGACGAGCTTGGAATCCATACGGACGTCCACCTCGTCCGCCCCGAGTTCCGCGGCGGCGGTCAGCCCCGCGAGCAGTCCCCGGTATTCGGCGACGTTGTTGGTGGCCCGCCCGATGCTCGCGTGCCGCTCGGCGAGGACGGTCCGATGGTCGGCGTCGAACACCACGGCACCGTAGCCCGCCGGTCCCGGATTTCCTCTCGAGCCGCCGTCCGCTTCGACGACGACCCGGGTCACAGTCCGGATTCCTTGGTGCGCACCAAGATCGAGTTGCACTCCGGGCATCGCACGAGCGCGTCGGCAGGTGCGGCCGCGATCCGGGCGATCTCGCCCCGGTCGAGCTCGAGGCGGCAGGCACCGCAGCGGCGTCCCTGCAGCAGTGCCGCGCCGATGCCGGTCTGTTCGCGCTGCTTCTCGTACAACGCCACCAGGTCCTCGGGCAGCGCACCGATCAGGGCCGCGCGGTCGCTGCGGCACCGCTGCTCGGCGACGTCGATGTCGGCGAGGGCTTCGTCACGAGCGCGGGTCGCGTCGGCGAGCTGATCGTCGATCTGCGAGACCTGCGCCCCGGCGTGATCGTGGTCGCCCTTCGACGCCTCGCGACGTTCCATCACCTCGAGGAGGTCGTCCTCGAGCGCCCCCTGACGGCGTTCGAGGCTTCCGAGTTCGTGCTGCAGTTCCGTGAGCTGCTTCGAGCCGACCGACCCGCTCTCGAGCATCGTCCGATCGCGCTGTGCACGCATGCGCACCGCTTCGATCTCCCCTTCGAGCTTGCGGATGTCGCGATCGAGATCGTCGAGGATGATCTCGACGGCCACGGCCGCATCCTTACGCGCGTTGCGGTCGGACTGGAGCCGGTCCACCGTCTGCTGTTCCGGCAGGGTGCGACGGCGGTGCGCAAGGCGATTCAGCTCCGCGTCCACGGCGGCGAGAGACAGAAGCTTGGACTGCACTGCGGATTCGACGTTCACTCGGGTGGTTCCTGCTTTCGGTGGGGCCTCGATGGGCGGGGATGACGGACAGCCCCGGAGACGGGTCGTAGCTGATTACGGTACCGCGCGCACCGCGGCGGTCGTCCACGGATCGGTTCGCAACCGGCTCACCCGCGCCTGCCAGCCGTCCCGGCCGGCGAATGCCGCGTCGAGAACGTCACGTGCCTGAGCGCACCACGGATACTCGCTCGCCCAGTGTGCGACATCGACGAGTGCGGGACCCCCGGCGCGCAGGTGCTCGTCGGCGGGGTGGTGCCGGAGGTCCGCTGTGACGTAGGCATCCACGTCGAGCGCCGCGACCGCGCCGAGGAACGAATCGCCCGATCCCCCGCACACCGCGACGCTCCGGATCGGCCGCTCCGGGTCGCCTGCGGCGCGTACTCCCCACACGGTGGCGGGCAGGGCCGCGGCCACCGACTCGGTGAACTCGGCGAGCGTCATCGTCTCGGGTAGCTCCCCGACCCGCCCCAGCCCGCGAGCACTCGGGAGTTCGGCGAGTTCGAGCACGTCGAACGCCGGTTCCTCGTAGGGATGGGCGGCGCGCAGGGCGGCGAGCACCCGGGAGCGGGAACGTCGCGGAGCGATCACCTCGATACGAGCTTCCTCGACGTGCTCGAGTTCCCCGAGGACGCCGAGTGCGGGATCGGCTGCGCCGACGGGACGGAACTGGCCGGTGCCGGAAGTGGTCCAGCAGCACTCCGTGTAGTTGCCGAGCGCTCCCGCACCGGCATCGAACAACGCGTGCCGGACGCTGTCGGCGGAACCGGACGGCACCATCACCACCCATTTGTCGGTGGCCGGTTCGGGCTTGGCCTCGAGCGGTCGCAGTCCGGTCAGCCCGAGTGCCTCGGCGAGGGCGTCGGACACGCCGGGATTCGCCCGATCGGCATTGGTGTGCGCGGTGAACAACGCGCAGCCTCCGCGGATGAGCCGGTGGATCAACGCGCCTTTCGGGGTGTGCGCGCCCACCGTGTCGACGCCGCGCAGCAGCAGCGGGTGGTGGACGAAGAGCAACTGCGCACCCCACTCGAGTGCCTCGTCGACGACATCGGTGGTGGCGTCGACTGCGAGGAGCACCTTGTGGACCGGGTCGGCGGGGTCGCCCGCTACCAGTCCGACGGAGTCCCACCCTTCGGCCAGCGACGGTGGATACGCGGTATCGAGTACGTCGATCACCTCACGCAGCGACGGCGCAGTCACGTGTCCTCCTGGGTTGTCTCGGCTGTCCCGACGACCCTACGCGGCGCGGTGTGCCCGAACCGAGGACAATGGATGCGTGACCCTTCTCGTCGAACCACAGCCACTGCTCCTGCCCGCCCCGGTTGTCCTGTTCGACCTCGACGGAACGCTCACGGACTCGGCGACCGGCGTGATCAACGGATTTCTCCACGCGGCCGACACCGTCGGATTCGCTCCACCCACGGGCAACCTCCACCGACTGCTGGGTCCGCCCATGCGCGACAGCCTGCTCGCACTCGGGCTCGACGAGGACCGGATCGCCGCAGGGATCGAGGCGTACCGGGAGTACTACTCGGCGACAGGCTGGGCCGAGAACGCGGTGTTCGACGGCGTCGAACCCCTGCTCGACGCCGTGCGCGCCGCAGGGAGCCGCCTCGCGGTCGCGACATCGAAGTCGGAGTCCTTCGCCGAACGCATCCTGGACCACTTCGGGCTCGCGCCGTACTTCGAGTTCATCGGCGGGGCGAGTGACGACGGAACGCGGCGCGCGAAATCCGATGTCGTCGCGCACAGCCTCGAAGCCCTCGGTATCCGGCCGGTCGAAGCAGGGACCACCGGCGTCGTGATGGTCGGTGACCGCGAGCACGACATCCACGGCGCGGGACGCTGGGGCATACCGACGGTCTTCGTCGAATGGGGTTACGGCGACGCCACCGAGGGGCAGGCCGCCGCCCGCATCGCGACCAGTGTCGACGAACTTCGCGAGGTGCTCACGGGTGGCCGCTGACGACGACGTGCTCCACGTGACGTTCGTGTGCACCGGCAACATCTGCCGGTCTCCGATGGCCGAGAAGATCTTCGCCGAGCACGTGCGCCGCGAAGGACTCGGCGACCGGGTGCGGGTGAGCAGCGCCGGCACGCACGGCTGGCATGTCGGCGCCGAGGCCGACCCGCGGACGAACGCGGTGCTGCAGCGGCACGGGTACCCGACCGGGCATGTCGCGGCCGAACTCGGACCGTCGCATCTTTCCGCAGACCTGGTGGTGTCGATGACCACCCACCACGATCGGGCGGTGGCGCACCTGGGTGTCCCGGCGGAGCGGCGCGTCCTGCTGCGCTCGCTGGACCCGGATGCCGACGGCGATTCGGTGCCCGATCCGTACTACGGCGGGCTCCCCGAGTTCGAGCAGGTCCGCGACCAGATCGAGGGTGCGATTCCCGCGCTGCTCGACTGGGTGCGGCAACAGTGAGACCTACCTCACCGTCTACCGTGGACACGTGCGCCGATTGACGTTTCTCCTCCGTCCCAGCTGGCTGGTCCTGGCCCTGGTGGTCGGCGGCTTCGCCTACGCGTGCTTCACCGTCCTCGCCCCGTGGCAGCTGGGTAAGAACACCAGCACCGAGGAACGTAACGATCGTCTCGCCGCGTCCATGTCCGAGGATCCGGTGCCGGTTGGTGACCTTCTCGCCGGCCCCGGCCCCACGGTGGACGACGAGTGGCGACGGGTCGTGGCCCAGGGTTCGTATCTCCCCGACTCCGACGTACTCGTGCGGCTGCGCAACATCGACGGCCGTCCCGCCTACGAAGTCCTCACTCCGTTCGAGTTCGACGACGGGCGGATCATCCTCGTCAACCGCGGTTTCGTCCGCCCGGTGCAGGGCACCGCGGTACCCGAGGTCCCGCCCGCACCGGCCGGAGACGTCTCCCTCGACGCTCGGATCCGGATGTCGGAGGGCACCGTGGCCGGCAAGGACCCGTTCACCGACGCGGGATATCAGCAGGTCTACTTCATCGACGCCCCGCAGGTCGCGCAGGTCACCGGGCTTCCGCTCGAGGACGTCTACCTCCAGCTCGACGACGGTCAGCCCGGCGGACTCGGCACCATCCCCTTGCCACAGCTCGACGCCGGCCCCTACCTCTCCTACGGTCTCCAGTGGCTCGCGTTCGGCATCATGGCGCCGCTCGGTCTCGGCTACTTCGTGTGGGCAGAACTCCGCGAACGCCGGAAGGCGAAGGCCGCGACGATCGCCGGGCCGGATGCCGACGCCTCGGACACCGCGAAGTCGGACAGCCGCGGTTCGGACCTCCGTAAGTCGGAGAGCACTGCGCTCACCGACGATGCTGACGACACCGTGCCCGCCGGCACCGCACCGGCCGACGCGCCGGCTCCTGCAGCGCCGCCGTCCCGTGAAGACAAGCTCGCCGACCGTTACGGACGGTCCCGGTGACAGGCTGGGCCGACCGCACGTCTGCCGACCGCATTTCCGCCGACCGACTTTCCGAGGAGCCCTGATGTACGCCACGGTCGAGGACTACCTGGCGGACAAGGACCCGGCCGCAATCGAGGCGTTCCTGCGATTCCGCACGATGGTTCTCGACCTCGGTGACGACATCGAGGAGCGCGTGCACGCGTCGGAGATCTCGTGGTCCCGCGGCCGCACATTCGCTGCCGCATTCGTGTACGCCTCCAAGCTCGAAGTCGCCCTCGATCTTCCGCGGCGGGTGCACCACGCGGCTCTCCGTGAGGCGTTCCCGACCGGCCCGATCACCACCCACCGTTTGAGTCTCGCGGACGCCGCCGGGTTCGACGACCATCTGGCCGAACTCCTGCGCGAGGCCTACGACACGGCTGCGGAGCCCGGCCCGTAGCCGAACCGTCCGTTCTCCGGAGACAACACAACCGCCCCCTCACACGAGGGGGCGGTTGCCTTTTATGCCCGGATCTGGATTAAGGTAGCCTTACCGCACTAAGGATTGCCTTACCTCGGGTGGTGCGGGCCGTGTACTTCCCTTCAGCAGAATGTGAACTCAGTTGACGCGCACACTCCGGCGTTCTCACGCCCTGCCCCTCGTTCTTGCGCCGGCACTTCTCGTTGCAGCATGCGGCGGGTCGAGCACGGCGGCAGAGTCGGCTCCGGGACCGTCCTCGGCCCGATCGCTCACCATCGCCGCCTCCGAGGACTCCGGGCCCCTCAACATCTTCGCCGGCCAGACGGACCAGATGACCGAGCTGATCTACGACAAGCTTCTGTCGCCGTCCCCCTACGTCGCCGACCCCCAGCCGTGGCTGGCCACCGACGTCCGCCAGGTCGACGCGACCACCTGGGAGGTCGACCTCCGCGACGACGTCACCTGGCACGACGGTGAGGCGTTCACGGCAGACGATGTCGTCTTCAGCTTCCACTACATGCACGCTGCCCCCACCGGCCGCTACACCCACCACGTCAACGACACGCCGTCCATCTCCACGGTCGACGCCGTGGACGAGGACTCGGTTCGCTTCGTGTGCGACTACTCGTGCCCCGAACTGGGCCCCGTCACACTCGCGGACCTGCCGATCATCCCCGAGCACGTGTGGTCGAAGGTCGACCCTGCCGAGGCCAAAGCCGTCACGGACCTTCCGATCGGCACCGGCCCGTTCGTGCTCGTCGACTACAGCCCGACCAGCGGGTACCGCTTCGAGGCGAACGAGGACTACTTCGCGGGTACCCCGACCGTCGACGAACTCGTCATGCCGGTCATCGAAGACAACGCCGCCGCGTTCACCGCGCTCAGCTCCGGCCAGATCGACGCCGCCGACCGCGCGCTCACACCCGAACTCGTGGACCGCTTCACCGCCTCGAACGACATCGGCGTGATCACCGTCGCGCCGCTGAGCTACCCGGAACTCAAACTGAACTTCGCCCGGGAACCGTTCGCACAGGCCGACTTCCGCGCGGCGCTGAACCTCGCGGTCGATCGCGACCAGTTGCTCGACGTCGTCGGACTCGGTCAGGGCCGTCCCGGCACACAGGGCTACGTCCATCCGGACGCGCCGTTCGCCGACCCCGGCGCCTCGACCCCCTACGACGCCGAGCAGGCCACGGCACTGCTCGACCGCCTCGGCTGGACCGACCGTGACGGCGACGGCACCCGGGAGAATCCCGCCGGCGAACCGGCGACCTTCACCTTGGCCGTCAACGGTGGCAACGCGCCGCAGGTCCGCGCCGCCGAACTGCTCGTCGAGGACTTCGCCGAGATCGGCATCGCCGTCACCGTGACCCCGCTCGACTCCGGATCGTTCTCCGATGCGTCGTCCAAGAAGACCTACGACATGATGGTCACCACGAACAGCCCTCACGCAGTGGCCGATTCGACGCAGTTCATCATGTCGCACCGTTCCGGCAACCTGTGGAAGCACCCGGACCTCGCCTACCCGGAGTTCGACGCCCTGTACGACGCGTGGAAGGCCACCGAGACCAACGACGCGCGCATCGCCGCCATGCAGGACATGCAGAAGCTGTTCAACCGCCAGCCGACCGCCATCGCCCTGTACTACCCGGACGAGTACTGGGCCTTCCGCGCCGACACGTTCGGTGGATGGATCGAAACCCCGGGGTACGGCATCGTCCACAAGTGGTCGTTCCTGCCGGCGGACGTCGTCGAGGCAGCCAACGCACAAGCACCCCAGGACTGACCCATGACCGTCGTGCGTCGAGCAGGGCAATACGCGCTCGTGTTGTGGGCGGCGGTGACGCTGAACTTCGCGTTGCCCTACTTGGCGCCCGGCGATCCCGTCGAATACCTCTACGGCGGCGACCAGCAGGCCCTCGATCCCAAGTACATCGCGCAGATGCGCGCCGAGTACGGACTCGACCGGCCGATCCTCGAGCAATACCTCTCGTTCTGGTCCGGTCTGCTGCACGGAGATCTCGGAATCTCCGTGCAGCACAACCGGCCCGTGGTCGACGTCCTGTGGGACAAGCTGCCCTGGACGGTTGCGCTGATAGGTATCGGCACCCTCCTGGCGTTCCTCATCGGCACCCTTCTCGGTGCCTGGGCGGCCTGGCGCCGCGGCACCGGCAAGGAAACCGGAACCGTCGTCGGCATTCTCGTTCTCGATTCGATGCCCGGTTTCTTCATCGGCATGATCCTCATCGCGGTGTTCTCCGTGACCCTCGGCTGGTTCCCGTCCTACGGGGCAGCGGCCATCACCTCCACCGGCGGGGAATGGCTGCTCGAAGTCGCCTCGCGCATGGCGCTTCCCGTCGCCACGCTCACGATTGCCGGTGTCGGCGGGTTCTTCCTCATGACCCGGGCGTCGATGGTCGGGGTCCTCGACGAGCCGTTCATCCGGCTCGCGCGGGCGAAGGGCCTGAGCGAGTTCCGCGTCGCGGTCCGGCACGCCCTGCGCAATGCGCTGCTGCCCGTCTACACCACCCTCACGCTCACCGTGGGCGTCCTGCTGTCCGGTGCGGTCGTCGTCGAATCCGTCTTCGCATATCCCGGTCTCGGCAAACTCACCTTCGACGCCGTGACCGCGCGTGACTACCCACTCCTGCAGGGCGCGTTCCTGCTCGCCACGGTCGGCATCGTCGCCGCGAACATCGTCGCCGACCTGACCTATCCCCTGCTCGATCCCCGGGTCCGTCGCGACCGGACCTCCGCCACGACTCACGAAGAGGTGACCGTGTGAGCATTCTCGGTACGAAGACACGGTCGCAGCGACTCGCAACGGCCGGCGCGGTAATCCTCGGAATCCTGGTGCTGTGCGCGCTGACCGCGCCGTGGCTCTCCCCCTTCGACCCGGCCGAGCGCGCGACACGGCCGTTCGCGTCTCCGTCCTGGCAGCACTGGCTCGGCGCCGACGACGTCGGGCACGACCTGCTGTCGATGCTGCTTCACGGCGCCCGTGTCTCCCTGTTCGTCGGTGTGGTCGCCGCAACCGTCGCCACCGCGATCGGCACACTCGTCGGTGTCGTCGCAGGCTATGCGCGCGGTGTCCTCGACACCGTTCTCATGCGCGCCGTCGACGTCGTGCTGTCCCTCCCGGTATTGCCACTGACCATCGTGATCGGCGTGTTCGCCGGTCCGGGCCTGCGCACCCAGATCATGGTCATCTCCGCCGTCCTCTGGGCCGGCATGCCCCGTGAACTGCGCGCGCAGGTCCTCACCCTGCGCGAGCGCGATCACATCCAGGCCCAGCGAGCGATGGGCGCGAGCGCGGGCTATGTGCTCCGCCGCCACATCGCACCCGCGGTGGTCCCACTCGTCGTTCCGCAGTTCGTCCTCGCCGTGAAGACGGCGATCCTGCTCGAGGCCTCGCTGTCGTTCCTCGGGCTCGGCGACATCTCGGCGGCCAGCTGGGGGTCGATGCTGTCGATGGCCCACTCCCGCAACGCATTCCTGACCGATGCGTGGCTGTGGTGGGTCCTGCCGCCCGGCATCGCGATCGCGGTCACGGTGCTGGGGTTCGCGTTGCTCGGCAACGCCATCGAAGAGCGGACACGGCCGATCCTTCTACCGCGCAAAGCCTCTCGCCGGTCGCGCCTCCGGGCGGCGACCCCCGAGACCGTCGCCGACGACGTGCAGCACCCCTTGGTCGTCGACAACCTCACCGTCCGATACGGCGTGGACGGGCGCGGTGCCACCGGCGTGTCGTTCTCGATCGCACCCGGCGAACTGCTCGGCCTGGTCGGCGAATCCGGCAGCGGGAAGTCCACAGTCGCCGCCGCCGCGGTGGGTTTGCTGCCGCCCGCGGCACGCATTGTGTCCGGCCGCGTGCTGGTGTCCGGCCGGGACGTCGCGGCCATGACGCCCGCGGAATTGCGCGCCGTGCGCGGCAACCGAATCGCTCTCGTTCCGCAGGAGGCCCTGAGCGCCCTGAACCCGGTGACGACCATCGGCTCTCAACTGGATGAAGCCGTCAGGGCACACCGTTCCTGCAGCCGCGCCGACGCGCGGGCACGCTCGCTCGACCTGCTGGCCCAGGTGGGTCTCGGTGCCGATCGGGCCGACGCCTACCCGCATCAAATGTCCGGGGGCATGCGCCAGCGTGTCGTCATCGCGATGGCATTGGCGAACGATCCGGACGTTCTGATCGCCGACGAGCCCACCAGCGGCCTCGACGTGCTCCGCGAAGCCGAAGTGCTCGCACTGCTCGACGACCTGCGGACCCGGCACTCGCTGGCGCTACTGGTGGTCACCCACAACCTCCCGGTCATCGAGCGGATCGCCGACCGCATCGCCGTGATGAAGGACGGAGACCTGGTGGAGATCGGCCCGGTCTCGCAGATCACCGGAGCACCCGAACATCCCTACACCCGGCACCTCGTCGAATCCGCTCCCCGGCTCCGCCCCGCGCTGCTCGAGGCCGCACGGTGAGCCCGCTGCTCGACATCCGATCGCTGTCCGTGGTGTTCGACGGTGTGCCCGCCGTATCCGATGTCTCCCTGCGGGTCGCGGCGGGCGAATCGGTCGCCCTGGTGGGCGGTTCCGGCGCCGGGAAGTCCACGGTGGCGCGGGCGATCGCCGGACTGGTCACTCCGACCGCCGGCAGCATCATCTTCGACGGTACCGACGTGACGACTGCCCGCGGACGGCAACGACGACAGGTGCGCCGCGACATGCACATGGTCTTCCAGGACCCGTACGCGTCGCTGCCACCGGGACTGCGGGTCCGGGACATCGTCGCCGAACCCATGGTGATCCACGGACTCGGTGACCGTACCGAGCGGCGAGAAGCGGCGATCGCCGCTCTCGACGCTGTGCACCTCACACCGACGGCCCGTTATCTGGACCGTTTCCCTCACGAACTGTCCGGCGGACAGCGACAGCGCGTGGCCTTCGCGCGGGCACTGGTGACGCGCCCGCGCCTCCTGCTCGCCGACGAACCGACCAGCGGCCTCGACGCGTCGCTACGCATCGGGATCGTGGACCTGATGGCCGAACTCGCCGCCGGCACCGGTCTCGCCGTCGTGCACATCACGCATGATCTCGCGCTCGCCGAACGCAGCTGCGAGAACATCGTCGTCATGCAGGGCGGCCGTGTAGTCGAATCCGGCCGCGCGAGCGAGGTTCTCGCCCGTCCCCGGCACGCCTACACCGCAGCACTCGTCGCCGCCGCGTCCGGCTCCCGCTGACCGAGCGTCGAAAACAACGTCAACACAAGGAGGATCGACCATGTCTGCAGTGCTCGAGGTCGTCGACAACGGAACCGTCATCGGTTTCGGTGTCGACGACATCATGAAGTATCACGGCCCGGGTTTTCCCGGTGGCGTCGCGCACGCCGTCAAGGTACTCGAACGTGCCCTGCCGGTTCTGAGCCCTGATGCACCGGCCGAGCGCCGCGAGATCTCGGCCGTCACCGCACACCGCGGCCCCGGGGTACGCGACACGTTCGAGGCCGTCACGCGCGGCGTCACCGAGGGCCGCTTCACCGTGGACCCGGCACTCGAACGCCCTGAGCGCGGAGCGACCCTCGAGCGGTACGTATTCGAACTCACCTACCGGGGAAAGACGGTCAGGCTCGAGATCCGTGAAGGGTTCGTCACCGACGAGTTCATCTCCCTCGGCCGCAAGGCCGACCGCACCCGTGCCGAGGACGAACGGCTGACGGTGCTCAAGCAGGAGATGGCAGACCGGCTGCTCTCCGCGCCGGCGGACGAGGTCTACGACATCGTCGGGTGACCAACCGTGTGATCGAGCGTGACGTGCCCGCCACCTTTCGTCGGTGGCGGGCACGCTCGTATGGCGGGCGGCCCGTACGGTGCACCCATGTCCCGTTTCTCACGCACGGCTCCGGTCCTGATCGCGGTGGCCGTGGCCTCGGCGTTGTCCTGGTTCGCGTGGCTCGGCTGGGAGACCGGCTACCGCGAACTGCCCGACGGCAGCGTGGAGGGACCGTATTCGGCCGTGCAGGTGATCGCATGCGCGGTGACGGTCGCGGCCGTCGTCGTCGCCGGATGCCTGGCTCTCCGTGGCTCACGAGGCGGCGCTGCCGCAGTGGTCCTCTCCGCGACGGGCGCCTTCGCGGTGATGTGGGCACTGGACGCGTCGTCCGACGACACCAGCGGACTGTGGGTCGTGGGCCTGGCGCTGCTGGTGTTCGGAACGACCGCGGGTCTGTCCGTGGTCGCGTTCCTCACTCTGCTGGTCCGGAGACGCCTGCTCCGCAACCGGTCCCGCACCGCAGGTGAGTGAACACCACGTGGGTGTCCGACCGGACTGCTAGCTTTCGGACATGGGTGAGAAGGTGCAGGGTCCGGAGTCGTACTTTCCGTCGATCGAGAAGAAGTACGGCCGGCCGATCGCGGAGTGGAAAGAACTCATCCGCGCGTCGGATCTGAGCAAACACTCCGAGTTGGTGAATTGGCTGAAGGCCGAACACGGTCTCGGTCACGGCCACGCCAACGCTCTTGTGGCGCATACCCGGAAAGAAGACGCCGCGACCTGAACTCGCCGGTGACCCCGTTCAGGTGTTGTCGACCCAGCGCAGCAACGCGTACAGGAAGCGGGTCGCGCCCGGCATGAAATTGCTGCCGTGGTGGTACATCGGGTCCAGCGTGGTCGCGATGATCCGGCCGGGAGTGGTGACGGTGTCCTCGTACAGCATCATGCCCGCGTCACGCGGAACACCTTCGGAGTCAGGCTCTTCCGACACCAGCAGGGGCACCACGTCGGCGTCGGTGTTGTAGATGCCGTGGTGATGCCAGATGACGGCTTTGGTCGTGAGGTACTGCCAGGACTCATGGTCGTGACTGCGGGTCCGGATCATCGGATCCTCTTTGGTCAGCCACCACCAGAAGTTCGTGGGTCGCGGTTCCCACGTCACACCGGGAAGCCACGTGTGGGCGCCGCTTTCACCGAGCGCGACCACGGTGCCACCACGTTCGGCCACGGAATAGAACTGTGCCGCGTTCTTGGCGACCAGGTCCGGGTGCAGCCGGTCGCCCACGACGACGGTGTCGTAGCAGTCCAGATCGCCGGGCAGCAGTTCGGGAAGGTAGAGGAAGTCCGGCTGGTGAGCGAGCACTGCGGGATCCTTCATCGTCTGGAGGTGAAAGTACGTGCCCCCGTGGACGATGGCGAGCCTGCGGACGCGCCTGGGTGCGCGGTCGGTACGAGTGAAGGGTTCGACGATCGTCATCGCTGCACCAGCCAATCTACGAGCTGGACGGCCAGCCGTGCGGAACTGTTCGGGTCGTTCTTCCATCCGAGGAGGTCGTTGCCGCCGTGGGCGAGAACCTGGCCTTTCCCGAGCGGGTAGACGTAGTCGAACGGAAGAGCGTGTCGTCCGATGCGGGTCGTGACGAGGGCGTCGTCCGGGATCTTGTCGATGTATCCACGGCCGTAGAATCCGGTCACGCCCTTACGGGTGCTCAGATCGACGGGTTCGACGCCCGCCCACACGGGATGCGGCTCGCCGAGGGTGATCGCCAGATCTTTCGGCCCGGTGTAGTCGAGCTTGCGCCATACCCCAAGTCCCGGAAGGAAGTCCGTGAGCGCGTGGCCCATCACCGCGATGCGGCCGCCGGAGGTGACGAAGTCCGTGAGCAGATCCTTGTTGCGCGCGAGGAAGATCTGGTCGACACCTCCGCCGAGGACGAGACCGCGCACCGCGGACAGGTCGATCTCGGGTAGGCGATAGATATCCACACGGGCCATGCGCGGGTCGTCGCTGGGGCCCTCGGTGCCCATGGTGACGTGCAGGACGGGTGCGGTGACGGGAGCGTGCCCATCGGGAGGCAGGGTGGCGGGTGAGCAATCGGCTTCTGGCACAGGACTCTTCCGGATCGGAGAGCGCAGGGCGCTCGGCGAGAGGTCATTAGTAAGGCAAGCCTACATTAACCAACTACGCCGGAATTCGTGCGGGGTCATCCCATCGCCGTTGTCCCTTTGCCGGCACCGTTCAGCCCCCGTCCAACGGGCGGTACACGGGCTGCCACATCGCGTCCTGCACGGCCTGTGTCAGGTTGTCGTGCTCGACCGTGGCGACCCGTCCTACATCACGGCGACTGAGCTACTCACTCGGGACTACGGCGCGCCCCGCCGACACACGCGCTTCGAGATCGCTCGGAGCCGACGACGGCACCCGACGCAGGTAGCCGTCAGAGCAGCGAGGCGACGGACCCCGGCAACGGAAGTGCGGGATTTGTGAGCGGTGACCGCTCCGGAACGCCGACGACGGTGCGCACGGGGACGACCCCGGCCCACACCGAACGGTCCTCGCCGTCCTCCGGGTCCTCGCCGGGACCGGCGGCGCGCACCTTGACGCTCACCTCGTCGAGCGGAAGTTCGAGCACCGTCGTCGCCGCGAGTTCCTTCGCGGTGAGGGGACGCACCTCGCCCCAGCGGCCGGGCATGAGGTGTTCGGTGACCGCCCGCAGCGCGTCCTGCTTGCCTTCGGCAGGCACAGGCACAGCACGCCCGAAGATCACCGCGCTGCGATAGTTCATGCTGCTGTCGAACGCCGATCGGGCGAACACGAGTCCGTCGAGGTGCGTCACCGCGACCGAGACGTCCAGTCCCTCCCGAGACGCGAGGAAGGCACCAGCGCCCGTCGAACCGTGCAGGAACAGCCGATTGCCTTCTCTGCCGAAGGCCATCGGTAACACGACCGGACAGCCGCGACGCACGAACGCGACGTGGGCCACGCGCGCCTCGTCGAGGAGGCGGCGCAGTACTGCCGGATCGTCGTCGCCGCGTTCGGGTTTGCGGGTCAGTCGTGTGCGTTCGGTCATGGCACCGATCGAAGCAGTGCGGCCGACACGAGAACAACCCAATTTCGTATGAGGCCAGTGCATGTGCATGCCCCCGGAGCATTCATACCTTGGTGGGCGCGGAGGGTTTCGAACCCCCGACCGCTGGTGTGTAAAACCAGAGCTCTACCACTGAGCTACACGCCCGCATCGTCGGCGGCCGAAGCCGCCGACGTCGCATCAGGACTCTAGCGCGGCCAGCGCTCTGACCCAAGCTCCCTGGTCACGGGGCTCTCCGGGCTGGTTCTCTTCCGCGAATTGCACGATGCCGCCCTTGTCGATGACGAACGTCCCACGATTCGCGAAACCGAACTTCTCGTTGAACACCCCGTACGCCTGAGCGACTTCACCGTGCGGCCAGAAGTCGGACAGCAACGGGAAGAGGTACCCCTGCTCGGCCGCCCAGATCTTGTGCGTGGGCGACGGCCCGACCGACACCGCGAGGATCGCGGTGTCGTCGTTGTCGAAGGTCGGCAGGTCGTCGCGCACGGCGCACAACTCGCCTTGGCACACCCCGGTGAACGCGAGGGGGTAGAAGATCAGCAGGACGTTCTTCTTGCCCCGGTAATCCGCGAGGGAGACTTCCTGGTTGTTCTGATCCTTGAGGGTGAAGTCGGGCGCCTCGGTGCCCACTGCGATCGCCATGTGGTGCTGGTCCTTCGTTCGGGGGAAAGGCCGGTTCAGCGACGCGGACGGCCGGTCTTCGGCTGCACGAGACGGCTGCCGATCCAGTCCCCGAGGTTGGCCGCCGAGGTCTGGGTCAAACCGGCGGTGGTGGCTGATTCGGCGATCTCACTGGGCTCCACGTGGTCGACGCGACCGTTCTTCGGGGTGAGAACCCAGACGACACCGTCGTCGGCGAGTGGGCTGACGGCATCCATCAAGGTGTCCACCAGGTCGCCGTCGCTCTCGCGCCACCACAGCAGCACGACATCGACGACTTCGTCGGACTCCTCGTCGAGGAGCTCGGTTCCGGTGACCTCTTCGATCGCCGACCTCAGCTCGTCGTCGGTGTCCTCGTCCCACCCGAGTTCCTGCACCACATGGTCGTGAGTGATACCGAGCTTGGAAACGTAGTTCTTGGCATCCGCCGCGGCGACCACGGTGGCTCCTCCTAAAAGTAGTGGTGCGCGAATCGCTTCGGCGTACCGGTGTGTGACGATCAATGGTCAAAGCGAACATGGTCGGAAGGCTCAACGCAACCCGAATCGCTGGGAAAGACCAAGAATCTTTCCCCGGACGCTACGCCGTCACCGTCGAGAAGCTCGGCTGCGGGACCGCCCGAGCACTCTCGTGTCCCGATCAGAGGGCATCTCGCATCTTCCGCCGCGGGATGGGGGAGAATGAGATCAGCATCATGTTCAGATGTCGATTGGGTCGGCCCCCACAAGAGCCGGCCTTCTGAATGGGCGCCCCACCTGCGCGTCCTACCACGATGAGGAGCAGACGTTGACAGACCTGATCCACGGACCCGACTCGCAGAAGGACGCCACACCAGGCTCCGCGGGAACGGGCCCCTCGAACGAGACGGCTTCGACCAAGGACAACCGTGTCCGGGTCATCCGCGAGGGCGTGGCTTCCTACCTGCCCGACATCGATCCGGCAGAAACCGACGAATGGCTCGAATCGTTCGACGGCATGCTCGAGGCTGCGGGCCCGACCCGCGCCCGTTACCTGCTGCTCCGCATGCTCGAGCGCGCGAACGAGCGCAAGGTGTCGCTTCCGGCGTTGACGTCCACCGACTACGTCAACACCATTCCCACGGAGAACGAGCCGTGGTTCCCCGGTGACGAAGAGGTCGAGCGCCGCTTCCGCGCCTACATCCGCTGGAACGCGGCGATCATGGTCACCCGCGCGCAGCGTCCCGGTGTCGGCGTCGGCGGGCACATCTCGACGTATGCGTCCTCCGCCGCCCTCTACGAGGTCGGTTTCAACCACTTCTTCCGTGGCAAGGATCACCCGGGCGGCGGCGATCAGGTCTTCATCCAGGGCCACGCCTCCCCCGGCATCTACGCCCGCGCGTATCTCGAAGGCCGGATTCCCGCGGAACAGCTCGACGGTTTCCGTCAGGAACACAGCCACGCCTCGCAGGGCGGCGGCCTGCCGTCGTACCCGCACCCGCGTCTGCTCCCGAACTTCTGGGAATTTCCGACGGTGTCGATGGGTCTCGGGCCCATGAACGCCATCTACCAGGCCCGGTTCAACCACTACCTGCACGACCGCGGAATCAAGGACACCTCCGACCAGCACGTGTGGGCGTTCCTCGGTGACGGCGAGATGGACGAGCCGGAGTCGCGGGGTCTCACACACGTGGCGGCCACCGAAGGTCTCGACAACCTGACGTTCGTCATCAACTGCAACCTGCAGCGTCTCGACGGGCCGGTCCGCGGCAACGGCAAGATCATTCAGGAACTCGAGTCGTTCTTCCGCGGAGCGGGCTGGAACGTGATCAAAGTCGTGTGGGGCCGCGAGTGGGATGCCCTGCTGCACGCCGACAAGGACGGCGCGCTCGTCAACCTCATGAACGTCACGCCGGACGGCGACTACCAGACGTACAAGGCGAACGACGGCGCGTTCGTCCGCGAGCATTTCTTCGGCCGCGACCCTCGCACCAAGGAACTGGTCAAGAACCTCAGCGACCAGGAGATCTGGAACCTCAAGCGCGGTGGCCACGACTACCGCAAGATCCACGCCGCCTACCGCGCCGCGTTGGACCACAAGGGCCAGCCCACCGTGATCCTCGCCCACACCATCAAGGGCTACACCCTGGGTAAGCACTTCGAGGGCCGCAACGCGACCCACCAGATGAAGAAGCTCACGCTCGAGGATCTCAAGTACTTCCGCGACCTCCAGCGCATCCCGATCTCGGACGCCGAGCTCGAGAAGAACCCGAAGATGCCGCCGTACTACCACCCCGGTTTCGACGCTCCCGAAATCGAGTACATGCTCGAGCGCCGGCGCGCTCTGGGCGGCTTCGTTCCGGAACGTCGCACCGCCGCCAAGCCTCTCGCGCTGCCGCCGGAGAAGACGTACGACGTCGTGCGTAAGGGCTCGGGCAAGCAGGAAGTCGCGACCACCATGGCCACGGTCCGCGTCCTGAAGGAACTGTTGCGCGACAAGGAGATCGGTAAGCGCATCGTGCCGATCATCCCGGACGAGGCCCGCACGTTCGGCATGGATTCGTGGTTCCCGTCGCTGAAGATCTACAACCGCAACGGCCAGCTCTACACCTCCGTCGACGCCGAACTGATGCTCGCCTACAAGGAGAGCGCCGCCGGCCAGATCCTGCACGAGGGCATCAACGAGGCCGGATCGGTCGCGTCGTTCACGGCTGTGGGTACGTCCTATGCCACGCAGGGCGAGCCGATGATCCCCGTCTACATCTTCTATTCGATGTTCGGGTTCCAGCGCACCGGCGACGGCCTGTGGGCCGCGGCCGACCAGATGGCACGCGGATTCCTGCTCGGCGCGACCGCCGGTCGCACCACCCTCACCGGTGAGGGCCTGCAGCACGCCGACGGGCATTCGCTGTTGCTCGCCTCGAGCAACCCGGCCGCAGTGACGTACGACCCGGCGTTCTCGTACGAGATCGCGCACATCTTCCGCGACGGTCTGCGCCGGATGTACGGCGGGACCGACGGTGTCGACGGGTTCGGCGGTGAGAACATCTTTTACTACATCACCGTGTACAACGAGCCGTACGCACAGCCTGCCGAACCCGAAGACCTCGATGTCGAGGGTCTTCTCAAGGGCGTGTATCTGTACAAGCGGGGTGCCGAGTCGGGCCCGAAGGCGCAGATCCTCGTCTCCGGCGTGATCATGCCCGAGGCGTTGCGCGCTCAGCAGATGCTCGAAGAGGAGTGGGGCGTGTCCGCCGACGTCTGGTCGGTCACCTCGTGGGGCGAGCTTCGCCGCGACGGTGTCGAGTGCGACCGCCAGGCGCTGCTCGATCCGGGCCGGGAACCGCAGGTTCCGTACGTGGCGTCCGTGCTCAACGACGCCGCCGGACCGTTCGTCGCGGTGTCCGACTGGATGCGTGCGGTGCCCGATCAGATCCGCAAGTGGGTTCCGGGCGACTACACCGTCCTCGGCGCCGACGGGTTCGGGTTCTCCGACACCCGCCCCGCCGCACGTCGGGTCTTCAATATCGATGCCGAGTCCACGGTGGTCGCGGTGCTCGAGGCGCTCGGCCGCGAGGGCACGATCGATCGTGCACGCGCGGTCGAGGCGGCGAAGAAGTACCGGATCGACGACGTGACGGCCGCACCGGAACAGACCTCGGACCCGGGCGTCGCCTGACTCACCCCGTCACGTGCGGTTCGGCCGCGGTGACCGGGTGACAGCCGGGTAGGTTCGTTGCATGGTCGACGAGCCCGCATCAGGTCGCAGAGCGCGGGTACCGGGCGCCCCACCGGGGCGTCCGGTACCTCCTGCCCGGCCCGACCGCGCGCCGCTTCCCGATGCGCTGCTGCGCCGCGTCAAGCAGTTCTCCGGTCGCATGTCGACCGAGGCCGTGCACGTCCTGCAGGAGCAGTTGCCGTTCTTCTCCGACCTCGACGCCTCGCAGCGCGCCACCGTGCAGTTGGTGATCCAGACGTCGGTGGTGGATTTTCTCGAGTGGGTGCGCAACCCCGAGACCGATCCGCGGTTCAGCCTCGACGCGTTCCAGATGATCCCGCAGGATCTGGCGAATCGGCTCACCCTTCTGCAGACGGTGGACATGGTGCGTGCCGCCATGGAGTTCTTCGAGCAGTGGCTGCCCGCACTGGCCCGCAACGAGGAGCAACTCGTCGCGCTTACCGAAGCCATCCTTCGGTACGGCCGCGAACTGGGGTTCGCGGCTGCGGCGGTCTATGCGACCGCCGCCGAGTCGCGCGGCGCGTGGGACACCCGGCTCGAAGCCCTGGTGGTCGATGCCGTGGTCCGCGGTGACACCGGTGCCGACATGCAGTCGCGTGCCGCGACCCTCAACTGGGACGCGACGGCACCCGCGACGGTCGTGGTGGGCACGCCACCGCCCGAAGAGGGCGTGTCGGTGGTGACGACGGTCCACGCGATCGCCCAGCGACACGGGCGCGCCGCCTTGGCTGTCGTGCAGGGCGAACGCCTGGTGATGGTCGTCAGCGGCGATCTGCACGGCGCCACCGAGGCGGCGGGCTTCCTCGACGAACTGATGCAGGCCTTCTCCGACGATCCCGTGGTGATCGGTCCGACGACTGCCACTCTCGGCGCGGCGCACGTCTCGGCGGTCGAGGCGCTCGCGGGGATGGAGGCCGTCGGTGGCTGGCCGGGGGCGCCCCGGCCGGTGCATGCGGCGGAACTGCTCCCGGAACGGGCTCTGCTCGGAGATCCGGCTGCGATCGTCGCTCTCGACGACTACATCGTTGCCCCTCTCGCGGCGGCGGGATCGTCGCTCTCCGACACTCTCGACGCGTATCTCGACAGCGGCGGGGCGGTCGAGTCGTGCGCCAGGAAGCTGTTTGTTCATCCAAATACCGTCCGGTATCGACTCAAGCGGATCACAGAAGTCACTGGGCGGGATCCCACAAATCCACGCGATGCGTACGTGTTGCGAATCGCGGCAACGGTGGGTCGTCTGGCTCGAAGCCATAACGAATTGAGATCTCCAGCACCACCAGTCACACGGTTCACAATCCGCGAATCGGACATGTAACACGGCGGGAGAGTCGGCCGATAGCCGACGCCCACGTGGGAATTTGTAAGATCCCTACAAATCCGGGCACAAGCTTTCATTCCCACCGACATCTCGCGACAGTGCGCTGAGGGTGTTCGCTGGTGCTCGTGATTGCGCTGCTTGCCCCCGGCCAGGGGTCCCAAACACCCGGCATGCTTGCTCCGTGGCTGGAGCAGGCCGGTGCCCGTGACCGCATTGCGCTGTGGTCGAAGGCATCCGGTCTCGACCTCGAGCGCCTCGGCACCGTTGCAACAGCAGACGAGATCACCGACACTTCCGTGACTCAGCCACTGGTCGTGGCGACCGCCCTGCTCGCCTTCGAGGAACTCGAACGCCTGGGTCTGGTACCCGGCGACGTGATCGTTGCCGGCCATTCAGTGGGCGAGTTGGCCGCCGCAGCGATGGCCGGCGTCATCAGCACCGACGAGGCCGTCGGACTCGCCGCGATCCGCGGACGCGAGATGGCGAAGGCGTGCGCGCTCGAGCCCACCGGTATGTCCGCCGTACTCGGCGGCGCAGAGGACGAGGTGCTCGCACGCCTGGAAGAACTCGACCTCACGCCCGCCAACATGAACGCCGCCGGTCAGATCGTCGCGGCCGGACGCCTCGAGGCACTCGCGGCACTCGCCGCGGACGCTCCCGCGAAAGCGCGCGTTCGTGCCCTGCCGGTCGCGGGCGCTTTCCACACCCGGTTCATGGCACCCGCGCAGGATGCGGTTGCCGCTGCCGCGGCGAAGATCGCCCCGAGCGATCCGACCCGCACCCTGTTGTCCAACTTCGACGGCGCACCGGTCACCTCGGGCGCCGAAGCGCTCGAACGACTCGCGGCGCAGGTCACCCGCCCCGTGCGCTGGGACCTGTGCACAGCACATCTGCGTTCCGCCCAGGTTTCCACGGTGGTGGAGCTTCCCCCCGCCGGCACGCTCGTGGGCATCGCCAAGCGCGAAATGCGCGGCACACCCACTGCTGCCCTCAAAACACCCGCGGACATCTCCGCTCTGGCCGAAACACTCGAACTCGGTTAGGTTGCTGCGCACCGTCGCGCAGCACGGGCACATCCGGGAAATTTCCGGGTCCGGCCGGAAACATTCGGCCGGTTTCACACGACATAGTCGGTACATCACGAAGGGAGCCACGACGTGGCCACTCAGGAAGAAATCATCGCCGGCCTCGCGGAGATCATCGAAGAAGTTACCGGCATCGAGCCCTCCGAGGTGACCGTCGACAAGTCCTTCGTCGACGACCTCGACATCGACTCGCTGTCCATGGTCGAGATCGCCGTGCAGACCGAAGACAAGTACGGCGTCAAGATCCCCGACGAGGACCTCGCCAGCCTCCGCACCGTCGGTGACGCCGTGAACTACATCCAGAAGCTCGAGGCCGAGGGCGTTCAGGCCACGAACGACAACGAGTGAGCCCAACCGTGACTTCCCCTTCTCCTCGGACATTGCGCAACGTCGTCGTCACGAGCCTCGCGGCTTCGACGTCGATCGCCGGCGATGTGGATGCCAGCTGGAAGGCACTCCTGGCCGGTGAGAGCGGGATCGGTGTGCTCGACGGCTTCGTCGACGAGTACAACCTCCCGGTCCGCATCGGCGGTCGGCTGAAGGTGAGCCCCGACGAGTCGCTCAGCCGGGTCGAGGTCCGGCGGATGAGCTTCGTCGAACGGCTGGCCCTCACTCTCGGCCGGACGGTCTGGGAGAACGCCGGAAGCCCGGACGTCGACAAGGACCGGCTCGCGGTCGTGATCGGCACCGGTCTCGGTGGCGGTGAGTCGCTGATCGACGCTGTCGACAAGCTGCGGGACGGCGGCTACCGCAAGGTGTCGCCGTTCGCGGTGCAGATGATCATGCCCAACGGACCGGCCGCCACGGTCGGTCTCGAACTCGGTGCCCGCGCCGGTGTCATCACACCGGTCTCGGCGTGCTCCTCGGGTTCCGAAGCAATCGCGAACGCGTTCCGCATGATCTCGAACGGTGATGCCGACATCGCCGTCGCCGGTGGTGTCGAAAGTCAGCTCGATGCGGTGGGTCTCGCCAGCTTCGCCATGATGCGGGCGTTGAGCACTCGCAACGACAACCCGCAGGGCGCCTCGCGGCCCTTCGACAAGGACCGCGACGGCTTCGTCTTCGGTGAGGCGGGCGCCTTGATGGTGCTCGAATCCGAAGAACACGCGAAAGCGCGCGGGGCGACGATCCATGCCCGGATCCTCGGCGCGGGTATCACCTCGGACGGGTACCACATCGTGGCACCGCATCCCGAGGGCACCGGAGCGGCCCGTGCGATGACGCGGGCCATCGAAAGCGCCGGCCTCACCAAGGCCGACATCGGGCACGTCAACGCACACGCGACGGCCACTCCGATCGGCGACATCGCCGAGGCGAAGGCCATCAACGCCGCAGTGGGCAATCATGCAGCGATCTATGCCCCGAAGTCCGCACTCGGACATTCGATCGGCGCGGTCGGTGCACTCGAAGCAGTACTTACGGTCCTGAGTCTGCGTGACGGAGTCATTCCGCCCACGCTGAATCTCGAAAACCAGGATCCAGAAATCGACCTGGACGTGGTCAAGGGTGAAGCCCGCTACGGACAGATCGACTTCGCGCTGAACAACTCGTTCGGTTTCGGTGGGCACAACGTGGCACTCGCGTTCGGTCGGGCCTGACCCGACACGCTCGTCCCACCGTTGCGGTGGGGGGGCCCCCGCGCCCCCCCCCCGGCCCCCCCCCCCCCCCCGCGCCCGCGGCGCCCGCGCAGAACAAA